>JBGVLO010000178.1:0-2250 GCA_045124315.1 Lachnospiraceae bacterium | reverse complement strand
CCATAAATCTGATATAGTGCAATAACCAATGCAGATGTTGCCAATACAACCAGAATCCAGGATAATACTTTTAATGTTTTTTCGCCGGCGGACATTTTTCCAGTGTTTGTTGTACTTCTGGTTTTTCCTAGTTTTTTTGTGGATTCACTAGTAGTAAGCATCGAATTACTGTTGGATTGAGAAGCAATATAGAATCCCACTGGAGGATGTTTAGAATTTGTGGGGCTGTACATATTGAGGTATAGTGTCCTGTATAAATCACCAGAAGGAAGATAAACATCATAGATATCAATCATCCCATGTACGCCATCCACACCCATAGAACCACGGCGATTCCATGTAACAGGAGCCCCCGCAACAGTCCGAAGTGAACCCAGATACTGCTTCTCTCCATCAACTCCAGACGTATAGATTGGTTTATGTGGAACAAAACCATAATCGGGATCATACAGATGCTGGTCCACAATATCTCGATTTGCTTCAACAGCCTTCCGTCCTTCAACAATCTGTGTTGCCAAAATTCCTGCTAGCGCTTCTGTAGCACTCATCTCTTCCGTCGGTGCTTCTATAGGTTGTTCGACCGGTTCTGCTGGACTCAGCTCTACGTTAGCACCACAATACTGGCAAAACACGCTGTCATCAGGCAAAATATGGCCACATTTTAAGCATTTCATATTGTTCTCCTCTTCCGCCATTATTGAGGTATCTCAACTACTTCTGTTCCACACTTGCGGCAAAATCTGCTGCCATCAATTAATTTCTCGCCACATTTACGACAAAACCGAATCTGATCAGCCCCTACGTTCTTTTCAGCAGTTGCTATTACCGGTTCTTCAGTCACTACTTTTCTGGCGTGCATATATTCATCCAAAATAATATCGGCGTAAGCACGACTAATTTGCTTTTCTTTTGCATATCCCTTCAGCTTTTCTTTTAGCTCATCGTATTTTCCGCGACTTGTTTCACAGTCTACCAATACAGCTGAGGGAATTTCACTTTTAATTTGCACAAAAGCACTCACTCCTGTTTTTTCTGCTTTTTTAGTAATTTTACGTTTATCCCATGCCTTACACATAGCACGTGCGCTGTAATACCAAATCACATAAAATAATACGCTCCCAACGCGGATACCAGTGATCTCTCCCAGTATGACATTCAAAATTGAGAATATAAGGCAACTTAAAATCCAAATCAATGCTTTCATAACAATTATCCCTCCTTGATCATTTTTGTTCCACAAACATTACAGAACAAGCTGTCATTTGGCAGTTTATTGCCACAGTGGTGACAATAAATATAGTCCTGGTCGATTAGAATTTCAGGCTGAGCTATCTTTGGCGTAGCGGCAGTTATAGGCTTCTTTTTACTCTTTTTCTTCAGAATAACGATTACACACACAATCGCTGCTGTTATTATAATTACAACAGCAATTCCGACACCTGCGCCCGATGTACCAACGTCACCATATTTAACACTCTTAACTAGCTGAACAAACTCGTCGTAATGAGGATTGTTTGATTCTCCATAAAAGTAAAACATGTAGCACCAGCCGTCTTCTATATGAACCGCTAGATTAACCTTGCTTGAAAAGTTCATACCATACATTTCTGTTGCGTACGTAGTTTCAACAAAATAATATTCTTTGTCGTTAATAACCTTTTTGCTAATTGATGACTCTGGAACCTCCATCATCTCTGCTATATACTCCGTCGAAGACAATAGTTCTTCCGCTTTCGACCTGCTCATAAATAGCTTTTCAAAGAATGATAATTCCGACCACAGGTCATAGCTTGCATATGAAATCATCAATGCTGGATCTCCAGCACAAGAAAACTGTATATCCAGAATATCGCGCTCTTTCGAGAAAGGTTGTACTGACCAATTAGCAGGAACAGTAAAGGTAGTACCAGTATCTGGATCAGTGTGAACAAATGCCGGAGTTTCTGCAACTGGTGTTTTTGTCGGTACATAGAAATGAAGGTCTACGCTATCCACCACATTCTGAATCGTGCGCTCCTGTGATCCTGAAATGGGTCCGTCATAAGATCGCATGGTAAAATTCATGGCCTGTCCACCATAAATGGTATAATACTGAAGTCCATAGGCGGTCTTATCCGTTGTATTAAAATAAATCCGGATAAACTCAAGCTGCGGATGGTGATAGATATCATATGACGAAACAGATATGCCGTACTCCTCATAACCATCCTTCAATGTGGAAGCCAGCATCAATAACGAAGTTTCCCCTAA
>JBGVLO010000177.1:0-1599 GCA_045124315.1 Lachnospiraceae bacterium | reverse complement strand
GGGACCTATACATTTCAGTTAGTCAGTTACTATAAGGAAGTCACCATGGGGAATATCCTATTAGAAATAATGGTTACAAGAAACGATGGAAAGACCATTACAAAAAAGGAAATAAATGATTTTGATAGTGCAAATTATTTGCATATATCACTGTATGGAGATGGAGAAGAACATCTTTCATATGGGGCACAGGGTGGCTGGAGATATGATGAAAATGATAACTTGATTTTTTGTTTCAGTGGATGTATAAGATTGGATGAGAAAACCAAAAAAGTTGAAAATGTGAAAAGGCTAAAAATTGAACAAGATATTCATACAGGGGAAAAAGATGAAGTCGTGGACGTAAAAAATATTGGAACCATGTCTCTTGTGCAGGATCCGGTGGAGCTTGACACTGTGGAGATGGATGTCTCAAACAATCCAGAAGCCAGTAAGCTTGTAATATCTGCCTTAGGTTTTCAACTGACTACCACGGAAGATGATATAACCAGAAAGTATGGAGGAACCTGGATCTATAAGAAAGATGGAACGAAATCGGATATCGGAGTTTGTGGACAAGACGAATATCCGTTGGAGGATGGCAAGATATTATATGTGGTAAGTTTTGGTAAATACTTTGATTTGGAGACAATAGATTATATTGAAATTGGCGGAGTAAAATATAAAATGCCAAAAGATTTAAAACAAAACGAGAAGGATTCTGAAAAATAGAAAAAGTAGAGAGATGGAGCTGTTTGTGTTACAGCTCCATTTTTGCGCTGTATAAAGTGTAGTTTACAAAGGTCGGAAATATTGACAGATATTTAACAAGTAGATATAATTAATAAATATAAGAAATGGTACGGACAGTTAGATAGGAGGGAACACTGTGGCAGAAAAAGAGATTTCTTTGGCGGTTATCAAGCGTTTGCCTAAGTATTATCGGAATTTGGGCGAATTGTTAGAATTGCATGTGGAACGTATATCCTCCAAAGAGTTAAGCGAAAGGATGCAGGTTACAGCGTCTCAGATCAGGCAGGATTTAAATAATTTTGGTGGATTTGGTCAACAGGGGTATGGATACAATGTAGAGTATTTATATAATGAGATTGGAAAAATTCTGGGATTAACCCAGAAATACCATATGATTATCGTGGGAGCAGGTAATTTAGGTCAGGCTTTGGCAAACTATACTGATTTCGAAAAGATGGGATTTGTATTGGAGCGTATGTTTGATCAAAAAGAAGAATTGATCGGCAGAGAGATACGCGGGGTTAAAATCTCTGCCATGTCAGAATTAGAGGAGTATATGAAGACCAATCAGGTAGATATTGCGGCAGTTGCCATACCAAGGGAGCCGGCGCCTGAAGTAGCGGCTTTATTGGTGAAATGGGGAGCCAGATCCATCTGGAATTTTGCACCGACAGATTTGCATTTGCCAGAGGATGTGAAAGTGGAAAATGTTCATTTGGCTGACAGTTTGTTACGTTTGTCATATAATTTGAAAGTCGAGTAGAAGAGGGGACATGTATGATTTTTAAGGGGAAGGGTAAAAAAGAAGAAATTGATCAGGAGGAAGAACAGTTTTTAGCGCGTTTTGGAGAAGTGGAAGCACCTATT
>JBGVLO010000176.1:0-135915 GCA_045124315.1 Lachnospiraceae bacterium | reverse complement strand
TGTATGAGCTTATACCCATTTCTATGTAAATCATCGATTCTTTCACCGTCTCTAAGTTCCATCTGCTTCCTTCTCTTTTCTATTATTTTCTAAAAACACAGAATCGGCTGTCACACAAACTCATGCGACAGCCGATTCGTCATTTTTGTTACCTTTTAATCTAAATTAGATGGCTTGTCCTGTTTCTCAAGCTGTTCTAACTGTTTTAATTCTTTGTCTATGGTAGTCTTTTCCCTGCGTCTTCTTGGTTTAAATTTCAAATCTTTTACCGAATACTCTTTGATCTCTTTCTCGTCATTCTCTGTGGTAATGATTACTTTCACCAATTGCTTCAACACGCTGATACTCTGTACTTCGCCCTTAAATCCATCTGCTGTCTCCACATGGTCACCTACGCCCGGAAGCTTACTGTTCAATTCTTCATAAGCTTCTTCTTCGTTTTTCAGACAACACATAAGTCTTCCACAAACACCGGAAATCTTTGTTGGATTGAGAGACAGATTCTGTTCCTTTGCCATCTTGATGGACACTGGTACAAATTCGGTTAAATAGGTGTGACAACAAAGAGGACGACCACATATTCCAATTCCACCTAAAATCTTAGTTTCATCTCGAACCCCAATCTGACGAAGCTCGATTCTTGTCTTAAATACGGCTGCCAAATCCTTTACTAATTCACGAAAATCAATTCGACCGTCTGCTGTAAAATAAAACAATATTTTATTGTTGTCAAACGTATATTCCGTATCAACAAGCTTCATGGCAAGCTTATGCTTTGCGATCTTCTCCTGACAGATTGCAAAGGCTTCCTTTTCTTTCTGACGGTTCTTTTCCTCAATCTTATAGTCCGCAGGAGTAGCCACACGAATAACCGACTTCAAAGGTTGTACGATCTCATCGTCTGCGATCTTCTGTGGACCTAATACAACAGAACCAAACTCCACTCCGCGAGCAGTCTCTACAATTACATGCTGACCTTTCTTTACCTGATATTTCGCAGGACTAAAATAGTAAATCTTACCAGCCTTACGAAATCTTACTCCAATAATTGTTACCACAACTTCCTCCATTCTAAATACATTACAAATGATACCTACGAATTGCTATGCTGCTAACAGCTCCCTGGTATCATAGTATCAATTTTCCTTCATAACAAATACCATAAGTTCCATGGCAGTTTCAAAATTTACATTTGCACGCAAACGAACCTTTGCTTTCTGAATGGCATTGATAATCGCCTCAATTCCCTCATACTGCTTGCATTCCGCCTGCTTTCGAATGCTGGTGATCTCATCTGCAAACAGCAGTCCGTTGGTATCCTGTGTTACTTTGAACATCAGGACATCCCGGTACCAGAGCAGCATCAGATCCAGATAATCCTCCACATCATGCTTTCTGGCGGACACAGACTTAACAAACTGTACGATCTCATAATTCTTCATGTCCTCTATATGGGTCAATACATGAATGGTGTCCTTTTTTATCTCGATAAATTCCTCACTGGAGCCATAACGAATAGCCTTTCCTACATTTCCCTGACTAAAACGGGCACTTAACTCTGCCAGATAATCAGGAATCTGTCGCTGTTCCATTAAAAACTTCTTAATCTGCTTTGATGCAACCGGCTTCAACTGTAATGTGACACAACGGGACAAAATCGTTGGCAAAAAGGAATTGATATTATCTGTCAGTAATAGAAAAACTGCATACTCCGGTGGCTCTTCAATGGTCTTAAGCAGTGCATTCTGCGCCTGTTCCGTCATCTTCTCTCCATCCGGAATAATATAAATCTTATACTTACTGCTATATGGCTTGATCGCCACATCCCCATTTACCTGTGTACGGATATCTTCCACACCCATGCTTACCTTTTCGTGTGTCACATAAATAATATCCGGTTGATTTCCACCCTCTACCTGCATGCATGATTTGCATTTTCCGCAAGGCTCCACGCCGCCTTTTTCGCATTGCAGGGCAGATGCAAAAATATGGGCAAGCAATCTCTTACCGGATCCCTTTTCCCCTGATAAAATGTATGCATGAGAAACCTTATTCTCCCGGATTCCCTTTTGCAAATGCTCGATTACATCATCGTGACCAATTACCTGTGCAAACTCCTTCATGACGCCCACCTCATCTCTTTAGGTTAATATATCTAACAACAATCCTCGTATCTCATCTATCTTATTTAGGATTGCAATATGATCCTTCTCATCTTTGATCAACTCCTGTGCCAGTTCATCTAAATTCTGATTCACCAATTTGATGATACCATACACACGATGCCGTCCCCTTCGATCCAGGAAATTCTCTCGGCTAAATTTATGGGAACGATTGACAATCTCATTCAAAAAGCCTTGTATCAATCCACGGTAAGACTTCATATCACGAATATCCATTCGCTTTCCCAAACGCTTCCCTGACTGAACAATTTCTTCCATCATGGTGGTAAGTCTCGCCTGGAGATCCGCCTCTTCTATCTGACTTGCCAATGTAAACTTAAAGGAACCATCCGCCGCATCAGATGGAGCCTTTGTTTCCATATTTGTATTCAATTGCTGCATCTGACTGACTTTTAAATCCATATTTTTCCCCCTAAGCGAACAATTTTCCCTACATAAAGCTACTACCTACCATTTTAAGCTAAAATGGCGATAAAATCAACCTTTGTATCCCTGCCCGTCTGTTTTTTTGGTTACTGTACAGAGGGTGCGGCTGAGTATGTGTTACAGTTCACAGATATGTGAACTGTAACACATACTCAGACATAGCCGATGACAGCGTCATGAGTACACATTGAACACTTGGCGAAGTCTTTTTGAGCCTAGTGTGAAAGCGCACACCGGGAAATGACCAGCCAAGATGTTTATTATTGGACATATAATATATTCTGGCATTTTACGAATGGCACTCTCTGTACTGTAACTTTTTGTAACTTTTTTGCGCTAGGAAAAACATAAAACTTTTAATGAGAATTAAATATAATTTAATGATAATCGTTAAAAAGTTATTGACAAATGAAAATGGAGCAACTATAATGTAACCATGCTAGCTAGGGAATAAAAACAGCGAGGCGAGAGAAAATAAGGGTTGCAGTCATCCCGTCGGTGTCTTTCGCCAAGCAGGAAGGCAGGTTATATGTATGGAAAAAGAAAGTGCAATAGGAAAGATTAATAAAGTAGGAAAGATAGGAACGGTGATCATTACCATTCTGAAAGTACTTTTGATCATAGGAATGGTGGTTACTGTAGTAGGCTCCGTTTTGTTGTACATTATACCAGATGATATTTTTACTGCGGACATGACTATGAATGTGGACATGAAGATTGATATGGCGTCGTTTGTGTCGAAGGATGACAAAATAGAGACTTGGGAAGAACAGAATATAGAAGAGACCTTAAAGAAAGAATTTGCAAATGATCCAGAGACAAATGGAACGAATGGTGATATGAAATTAGAGGTTTTAGATTGTGATGGATACGCAATTTCCGTAAGAGGAATCATGGATGTTATGAAGATCAGTCTCCATCGTTGCGCATTTGGAGTGGCAGCCTTGTTAATTTATCTGATTGCATCGTTTGTGTCTGTCATGTTTGCCGGTCGTCTTACAAAGGCTTTGCGTGATTGCCGCACGCCGTTTGAAGAGACCGTGATTAAGGCATTGAAATGTTTTGCTTATTCCTTGATCCCATGGGCATTCATTTCCTGTATTGTAGATAATATCGGAAATAGGATCTGGAGTATGTCATATATGCCACAGTTTAGTTTTAGTGTGAATGTCTCCATTATTTTAATTGTGATTGTAGTATTGGGAATCGCGTATGTATTCCAGTATGGAGCAGTATTACAGCAGGAATCCGATGAGACATTGTAGTAGGAGTAACAAGGCAGCTTCCCAGGTTTAGCTGTTACGAATAGGAGGCGATAATATGGGAATTATATTGCGTTTGGATCGGGTTATGGCAGACCGAAAGATGTCGCTGAATGAACTTTCAGAGAAAGTGGGGATATCCAATGTAAATCTTTCGAATTTGAAAAATGGAAAGGTAAAGGCAGTACGGTTTAGCACATTGGAATCTATATGCGAAGTGTTGGATTGTCAGCCCGGTGACATATTGGAATATGTGAAGAATGAGTGAGTGTATAGGAAACGAAAGCGTAGAGAATGAGAGGAACGGTTACCGTTCATATTTCTGTGAACGGTAACGAGGAAAGAGCGGATAGGAATAACAATTCGGTCTGGTGTCTGCTGAAACAGCAAGAGGCCAATCAAGGAAAGAGTGGACAGAAACAACAATTTGGGGAGTCCTTGTATACATTTCGGTGAATTGTAACAGGACAGTCCATGAATGAATGGATCTGGAAACATAAGTTTAACAGAAGAAAAGAGGAATAGAAAATGAGTGAAGAAAAGTATACAAATGAGAAGGAAGATATGGTACAACAAACAGGAGATTCTAGAAGTGGGAAGTCATTATATGAGAATGTGCCAGATTGGGCAAATGATGCTTCTCAAAATGGAGTTCAGAAGGTGAGATATGTGGGATTTGATCCGACTCCTCTGACGAAAAAGGAAATGGAAAAGTGCAGGCATAAATCAGAAAAGAGATGGTACCGCTTTTTGTGTGTATTGAATTTCCTCGCTATTATAAGCATAATCATAGTATTTTGTGTGAACTTTAATAAGAATATGAAGGATTTCAAGAAACAGAGTGACAAGATTATGGACGCGTATATGGTTGAAGTTCAGGAAGCTTTGGAAGAAGTGGAGGCAGAGAAAGAAGGAACCAATAAGGAATCTTCGGAAGACGGAAATGTTTCAAAGAATGAGAAGTCTGAAGGGGAAGAGAATACTTCGAAAAAGGAAAAGAAAAAGTCAGAGAAGAAAGCAGAAAAGAAGAAAAAGAATGAAAAAAGTCTGGAGGAGCTTATGGAAGAGATAGAAGTTCCGGACGAAGTTAACTATATGGTGTCTATTGTTGTAGTTCTTATTTTGTTACCATTTATTTTAAACATTTTTTATCAGAATTATCGAACCATGTCGGTGCATATTACAGAGAATAATTTCCCGGAAGTGTATGAAATGATTCAGAAGTATGCCAAGAAAATGGGAATGAAGAAGGTACCAGAGGCATATATCGTGCAACAGAATGGAATCCTAAATGCATTTTCGGCCTTTATAATTAAAAAGCAGTATATTACCATTGCGGCGGATCTGTTTGAAATTGCTTACAGGGAACATCATGACATGGATAGCTTAGGGTTTGTGGTTGCACATGAGATGTCACATATCTATTACAAACATGCAACTTTTGGTTATAATATAAAAATGCTTTTTACAAGCAGCATTCCAATTTTGGGAAGCACTGCATCCAGAGCCAGAGAGTATAGCTGTGACCGTCTGGCACAGAAGGTTAGTGGATGTGATGGAATTGATGCCATGTTCATGTTAACTGTAGGAAAACATTTATATAAGTCGGTGGATCGGGCAGATTACATAGAATATGCAAAAGGTGTGAGAGGGTTTTTTGTATGGTGTGCAAATCTTGTGGCCGATCATCCGGTAACCACAAAGCGAATTCTTGCTTTGGAAAAGGGCGAAGGAAACGGTAAGTTGTATTAAGAGAAAAAACAGGTATTCGACTTGTAACGGATACCTGTTTTCTTATAGAATTAAAGTGTCAAACATAGGAAAGCCAGCTGAGTGAACAGCTGGCTTTCCTGTATCAGGATGCCTGTAAAGGAGGCATGTCTACTTTATACGGAACGAAACTACCTTTTTATTTCCTGCTTTATCTGTGACTACAAGTTTGTAGTTTCCGGACAGTTTAAGAGAAATTCCGGATTTTACAGGGGTATTGTTCAGTTTTGCAGATTTGATTCCACTGGCATCTGAAAAGGTGATCTTGGTATTTAGAGGGTAAAATTTTCCAGAGGATACATTGACCTTAGCTGGTTTCTTGTCAATGGCAAATCCGTTTGTGTGAATGGTTTGGAGGGTTCCTGTTTCGTCTGTATACTTCAGATACAGGGCAGAAGCTTTTTTGAGTTTTTTGATTACAATTTTGTTGTTGGAAACAGCCTTCCATTTCGTTGGTGCAGGAGTCTTTCCTTTTTTCACAAGCTGATAGTGTATATTGTCTGCATTGGCAGGTGTGAGAAGGATGGTAACTCCTTTTTTCGTATATGCCTTGTAGGATAATGTATCCGTAATTTTTAGTTTTTTGAAGTTAGAGGCAAGGGCAATGGAAGCTTTTTGTGTTATATTGGCAGCAGGAACTGTTGCAGGATTGATGGTTTGTGCAGGGGCTGTAGTCGGTCCTGTTGTATTTGATGGGTTCATTGTTTTGCTTGGTTTTGTTGTATTGGTTGGTGTGGATGTCCCATTTATTTGTGGTGTGCTTGTGGTTTGGTTTTCCTGTGAAGAAGATGGTGGATTGGTAACGCTAAGTTCTCCGTTTGAAATGGCAGGAGAAGCGGAAGATGTTGTTTGGTCAATAGGTGGGACAGAAGTAGCAATTGCAGAAGGTGTTAGTGCGTGAACTTCTTCTAGGTGAGAAGGCTCTGTTGTTGGTGAAACAGAAGGGTCTTCGTAACCGGTTACCGAGACTGTGGTGTACAATGCGCCATAATAAACAGAGATTTCATTCTGACCAGAATTGCGAATCAATGATTCTTCAGTATTTATTGTATATCCGGAAAGAAGGGTATCACTTGTTCCATTGTCATAATGCACAATACACTGAATCTCTTCGGGCTTCACATAAGTTCCAACACAAAGATCTAATCCGGTGTAGAGTGCAGTAATATGGGAAATGGATTTTTTTACACCTGCAATGGATAGATTGCAAACAGCATCTTCATAGGATACGAAAAGGGTGTTCATCTGGTTTGCCATAATTGCACTATGGGTGACGGTTAATCGATCGTAGTCAATATTTGATTGATCATAGGTTTCTGTGTTTCCATTGTTATAGGTTACTTTTAATGAGTCAATTTCCGTTTTTGGAAAAAGGGTTCCTTCCAATAAATTAGTAATTTGTGTAGTTGCTTCAATAGAGGTGACCTTTTTTGGTGTGATAGGAATGTGTATCTCGTCGGAAGATAGGGTTGTGTCGTCTTCCGTATAATGAAGCACAACGGTCACAGAGTTCTTTTTTCGGGAAATTTCCTCGATAGTTAAATTTTTATCTGTAAGGTCTAAATCGTTTTGTTCAAAATTATCTTTTTTGGAACCATTGTTGTAAACAATCGCTACATGAAAAGCGGACAGATCAAACTGGTTCTGGCCTTCAATGTAAGATTTTTCTGTATCAAATTCAGCGATTACCTCTTCCGGTTCAACCGGGGTTGCGTTGAGCTGCAAAGTAGTGCTGAGATTGTCGTATTTAACGGTAATTGTATTGTCGCCTTCGTTTTCCAAGGTGGCATTCTCCAATTGGGTTGCCAGTAATTTTTTCGGAAGATTTGGATCCTCGTTGTATTTGTAGGTTGGGATAATAGTAATTGCGTCTTTGTCTACGGTATCTCCCACATATAAAGGATCTCCGTTGTAAATAGCAGAAATTGATGTAATTGTATTTGGCTCTACCTGAATGGTGAGGGAGCAATCAATAGGGAACCCGTTGTAGGTATAGGAGAAATTCAAAGTATTGTCTCCCGCCGTTAATGTTTTGGATTCAAGAGTTAAGTGGGAAGGTTTTACCGGATATACTTCGCCATTATTACAGGTGACACTTGCACAAGAGACGATCTTGGATGGGGAAGAAACCGTTTGTCCGGATATTAACTCCGCTAGAGCATTTTGATTCAGAGTTACAGAGAGTTCTTCCGGCTCAATTAGAGCAATGTTAAAGTTACAGTATTTTTTCAGACCAGAATATAGAACCTGATACTGATTGCTTCCAAGTTTTAGCGGGCTAAAGTTAATCTGTGCAGTGGAAACCGTGTCGTTTGGTTCAGAAATAGAGAGCTGAACTGGAAATGTTTCGGTTTCCATAACATCGGGAACTGCATAATGGATTTCAGTCTGAATAAAGTCTTTCAGGTAGTCAGGGTTAAGACTATTTACGTCGGAATCCTGATTGACATAAATAGTATCCTTTTCCGGCCCGCTAAAGTTTTGTGTAATTTGAATATCATCTGCAAGATCTTTAAAATTGTGTTGTTTGGATTTTGCCCATTCCTGGGCATAACTGGTGTTTCCATGATAATAGCCATAGACACAAGGAATTTGCTTGTAATTCTTTGTTTTGTAAAGAGAAGTTAGTGAATCTTTATTCAGTTTATATACTTTTTCTGGAAATATAATGTTTTTCAGATTTATGTTGTATTCGTCATAGTTTCCTGAAATTTTTTCCGCGTCAATAATCAGATTTTTTAAGAAATAAGCGGAAAAACTAACACTCTCAATGGTCCGACAAGTGACTTTAATTGTTTCAAGGTGACTTCCTTCAAAAGGGAACAATGGATAGTAGTTACAAGACAAAGTGTTTGCTGTAATATCTATACTTTTTAAATTTGGACAAGACAGAAACAAATTTTCATGTAAAATAATGGTGTCTGCCTTCATGGTAACATGTTGCAGATTTTCGTTTTCCGCTGCAATATTCTTAATTAATTCGTTTGTTTTCCCGAAAAAAGAAAGATCTGTCAGATTGTTGCAGTTGAAGACAGCATAACCAGAGTTGGTGCTTCCCTCATAATAGGGTTGGCGCTTTTCCAGGGAAATAGTGAAGTCTCCATTAAAAATGAGTTCGTTTTTTTTGTGTTCTTCATTAAGCTCTCGAAAACAGGAATAGAACACACCGCAGTCTTTGGCATTATATGTATAGGAATGTTTTACATAGAAGATTGTATTTTTATTGAACATAACGCATTCCAAATCATTTAAATTGTGGAAAGCCGCTAGTTCTGCATCAACAGGACAATTCAGTTCTATTGTTTTTAAATTTACACAGTGAAATAAAGCATCTGATAAAAATGTGATATTAGAAACAGAAGAAGTGGATTCGATTTTTTCAATAGAAACATCTTTTAGAGCAAAGTTTGAAAGGGTAATGTTGCCGCAGCCTTCAAAAGAAAGAGTTCCGATAGAGGAATTGGCATCGATGGCATTGCTTTGGATTTCCTGTGATTCACATACCAAAGTCTCAATTTGACTATTTTGAATGGTATTGGAAGTCATTACTTTAATATGCGAAGGGATGGTCAGTTTTTTGATGGTTGCGTTTGAAATAGCACCCTCGCTAAGTTTGTAAACCTGAAAATCACAAGTATAGTCGGCAACGTGGATGGTGGAAGGGACAGTAATGGACTTGTTTTCTAGATTTTGTCCCTCTACTAAAGAAATTTCTGCAAGTTTTGGCTCTACAGCTGTGTTGTAAAAATCCGGGACATAATCCAATTTCCATTGTACTCCGTCTATGACTTGAATACGCTGGGGAGTATAGGCATATATGGGAATGACACCTTGCAACCCGCTTAAGTTGGTGGTAAGTCCAATTGCAAAAATTAACAGGACAGCAAAAATTCTTTGAAATAATTTGTTCATATTATTCTCCTTTGTATGAAATATTTATAGTGAATTCACAAGAAAAAGACAGTATGAGATTGAGTGAGTCTTGTGAATTAATTGCAAGAAAAACGGCGCAAGAAATACAGCAAAAATAGACGAAATGATTGCATAAAAATATAATGTGCAGTTATGTTTTATTTTTTCATTGGAAAATCGGACAGAAATCGTCCATTGATTTATAGAATTTTGATATTTGTTCAGAGGTGCATCTGCGTATCTGCAACTTGTACACCCTGAAACCTTTCAAATTTTGATAGTCCCATTCTAGCACATATCAAAAAATTGTCAATAAAAATTTTAGCCATTAGCGAACTTTCTCGTAACAGTTCAGGTAGTCCTTGCACACATTGCTGTGCAAGGACGTATGAAAGTGTAAATTAGGTGTGGCTCACAGCAATTTGCATGCGTAAACTTGCTGTGAGCCGTAACAGGACAGCCCCCGGCTGAACTGTTACACTTTCTCTTATAGCACAATAAAAAGTGCCGCTCTCCTTTGGGAAAAGGATAACAGCACTTTTTTTAGATACTTTACACTTTCTTAATTGTTAAAATTCAGACTGTATTGGAGCAGAATGTCTATTTTTCTTTGTTTTTATGAACGTAAGCAAGGGCATTCTCATAAGTGTCTCCGTAAATATAAGCAAGGGTGTTTTTGTACGTGTCATAGATGATAAAGTGGTAAGATTCCATATACTCATCCATATACATTTCCGGTGTCTTATACTGAGCAAAAGATAAAAGGAGACCCGAGCTGTCATGAGGATCTAATCCAAGGATCTGTTCCGGTGTTGCAGTTTCTAAATCTTTACGCAGCGCTTCCAGCAATCCTGTATAGGTATCTTTCTTGTAACGACGAATCTTTTGATAGCCTTTCATTTTCGGATGGGTACTAGGAGCTAGTTCTCTACAATTGCGAGAGAGTGTTAGGTAGGTATATTGATCCTCTTTCCAAAATTCTTTATGATTTAAAGGATAAGTAACCGTTTGTATCACGGAAGGATCGGAAAGCAAATTTTTGAATGGAATATCTGCAAATTCATTATAATCCATGTCAAAGTATCGTTTTACTGTTTTTCCTGACTTCAGTTTGTAATGAATATAAAATGATGCATATTCACAAGGATTTTCCCCTTGGTCATTGGTGCTTGTTGCAAAGTGGCACTCATGATAACGGTAATCATTTTTTTCCGTATGGTCTTCGTTGGCAATGAGCTGTTTTTCCAGTTCAATGATAGTATGAATTCCGGTTTGATCTTTTGTATAAACAACAGCGTCACAGCCAAAAGGTTTGTCTGATATTGTAGTATCAAAACTGATTCCGGCTTCTGTAACCTGAGATTCTTTTGGCACATAATGATCATAATGTGTCCAGTCATAAACGTTGGAAGCCAATAAAATCGAACAGATACCGATTCCTGCTGTGGTAGCAGCCACATTAAAAGGTTTTAAAACCTCTTTTAAATTGTGATTAAACAATGCCTCCAAAATAATATGAAGAAGGATGGCGGATACTGCACCTACGATAATAGGAACAATAAGTGTGGAACGATCTTTATATACAAGGTTGTAGATAAATAATTCCATTATTATTACTAACAGCAGTTTGATGAATGGCTTAATCTGGTAAAATGCCATGGATGGGGTTTCTTTGTCAAAGCGGCGCATATGATAGGCAAAAAATCCAAGACCATATGCCAGAAGGGTCAAGCCAAGAATCCATAAAATCATAAGCCAGTCACCTTGGGCAAAAATGCTGTGCAGATCTTTGTTTACATAAATTCTACTAAAATTTATAAAATATAAGGGAATGGATGAAAAATGGAAGGATCCAAACATTGTAGCATTATAAACATGAAAGCATACAGTGTCTGCTAATTCCTGCAACCATAAGAGTGCCAATGCTTCATAAGAAAGGGCACCAATGGTGAACAAAATGCTCATGATCAAATTGTTTGTTAAAATAACCGCAACCTGCGCAATGCCGTACATGGCAAAACCAACCAGAAATACTAAGAAACACTGGTACATTTGAAGATGCAGGGCATTGGTTGTCAAAAGATTTTTCGCTGCAAGATAGATCACTGTAACGATCAGGTTGATTCCCAAAGCCGTTGCCATACAAAGCAAACTGGTTCCTAATCTGGAAAAGAACCGAAATACTTCCGATACCGGCTGACTGTGATAGAAATCTACTTTCTTTCTGGAATGCAGGTAGGAAAAATCCACACAGGCAATTAACAACGCCAATCCTATGAAAAGAATAGCCGGATATGCGGTAACACTTGCGTTGAGGGATTCAATAATTTCTTCTCTGATCTCAGCTGCGCTCATGTAGTTATAATTTTCTATAGTATACACATTTAAAAAGATAACGAACACACCACTGGCAAGTGCAGATAAAGTGCAAAGCAGGAAAAACCAGACTTTGTGCTTTAATTGATCCAGTATGTTAGTCCAAAATAAGTTTTTTGATGTCATAACCAATTGCCTCCATTTCATCAATAAATATTTCTTCCAGCGTAAGTGGAAGAAGATCTAAGTAAGTGGTGTTTGCCTGTTTTAAAATAGCAAGGACATCTTCCCGGTCACCCTTTGCATGGAACAAATACAAAGGTCCTTTCTGCACAAGATCGTGTATGTCCAGTTTTGCAAGACAGGCTTGTGCGTCTTCTTCTGTTTCAAAGCAGACTTCTACTTTGGAAATCTGATATTTCATCTCCAGAATATCCTTTGACAGTACAATCTTTCCATGATGTAAAATTCCGATCTGTTCGCATATGTCCTCCTGCTCACGAAGGTTGTGAGAGGCAATGATTGGTGTCAGTTGGCGTTCTTCCAGATCTTTCATCAATAAAGCTTTCACACTCTGACGAATGATCGGGTCTAACCCGTCAAAAGTCTCATCGCAGTACAGATATTTTGTGTTGGAGCAGATACCACAAAGAATGGCAACCTGGCGTTTCATTCCCTTACTCATATTTTTTACGGCCTTTTTTGGCGGAAGGGAAAATGCCTTCAATAATTTTTCATAGCGGGCACGGTCAAAATCCGGATAAATTCCCTGATAGTAGCTTGCCATATCCAGAGGATTTGCGTTGGTTGGGAAAAACAGGTCATCCGGGATAAAAAATAATTGACCCTTTGCCTTTGGATTTTGGAAGACCGTCATATTATCTAATATGACATTTCCCCTGTCCGGTTTATAAATACCGGCCATCAACCGAAGTAGCGTACTTTTTCCTGCGCCGTTGGTACCGATCAAACCGTAGATATGTCCCTCTGGAATCGACAAATTGATATTTTCTAAAATGGATTCCTTTGTAAATGTTTTTGAAACCTGTGACAGTTCTATCATTTTGTTTCCTCCTTTTCTTTACAAAGGGCAATCAGCTGCTCTGAGTTGATGCCTAATTCCTTTGCTTCGTGTACTAATATTCGAAATTTTTCCAGTAATTCATTTTGCTTTTCCATGACTAAATCCTCCTTCTCTGCTACAAAATTCCCTCTCCCTTTTACAGTGTATAGGAAACCTTCCCGTTCCAACTGTGCATAAGCCTTTTGAATGGTGTTTGGATTGATGGATAAGTCCATGGCAAGACTTCTTACAGAAGGCATCTTGCTGTCTGTCGGTAATATGCCCTTTAAGATCAAGGTTTTAAACTTCTCCACAATCTGTTCGTAAATGGGGCGATTATCCTTATAATCGATTTGAATCATAAATGTCCTCCTTTCAAATTATTATCCTGAACTAAGTGTACTATCATATATAGTACACTTAGTATAGCATGGATATATTTGGAATGTCAAGATTGTATTGTAAAAGTTCAGGTAGTCCTTGCACACATTGCTGTGCAAGGACGTATGAAAGTGTAAATTAGGTGTGGCTCGCAGCAATTTGCATGCGTAAGCTTGCTGTGAGCCGTAACAGGACAGCTCCCAGCTGAACTGTTACGTTGTATCGTTTTTTACAATACGAAAGCTCTTCTTTATGATAGAGTAGAACCAACAAAAGACAAGGGCGTCTACAGGAAACTGTGGACGCCTTTTTGAATTGATAGGAAAGTGAGTGATGGATATGGAGAGAATCGAGAAACATCCAATTCTGGGGGAAACACCAGAACGAAAGTTGGTTACTTTTACATATAATGGACAGACATTAGAAGGTTACGAAGGAGAGCCAATTGCAACTGCATTAAAGGCAAATGGAGTAATGGCCCACAGATATACGGCAAAAACCCATGAGCCAAGAGGTGTATTTTGTGCCATTGGGCGATGTACGGACTGTGTTATGATCGTGGATGATATGCCAAATGTGAGAACCTGTATTACTCCTCTGGAAGAGGGAATGAAGGTGGAAACTCAATACGGAGTATCCAAGGAACCGGAAAAGGAGGCGATGTAAATGAAGATGGAACGCTATGATATGATTGTCATTGGGGCAGGTCCGGCAGGCTTGTCTGCCGCAATAGAAGCTGCAAAAAAAGGAATTCGTCCCATTGTATTTGACGAAAATGCAAAGCCGGGAGGACAGCTTTTTAAGCAGATACACAAATTTTTTGGTTCCAAGGAACACAAAGCAAAAGTGCGTGGATTTAAAATTGGAGAGGAACTGTTGCAGGAGGCAGAAAAGTACGGTGTGGAAGTGGTGCTGAATGCCACAGTAGTCGGTCTTTATCCGGAAAAAGAAGTTACCGTGCGAATTGGAGAAGAAGTGAAGCACTACAAGGGAGATGCTGTGCTGGTGGCAACTGGTGCTTCCGAAAATATGGTGAATTTCAAAGGCTGGACCCTGCCGGGCGTAATTGGAGCAGGTGCCGCACAGACCATGATGAATCTGCATCACATTAAACCGGGAAAGAAAGTATTAATGCTTGGTTCCGGAAATGTGGGACTGGTAGTAAGTTTTCAGTTGATTCAGGCAGGTTGTGAAGTGGTGGCATTGGCAGATGCAGCTCCAAGAGTGGGCGGATATGGTGTTCATGCGGCAAAAGTGGCTAGATGTGGTGTGCCATTTTATTTGTCACACACCATCGTAGAGGCGAAAGGAACCGATCATGTAACAGGTGTCGTAATCGGAGAGGTTGGATCGGACTGGAAAGTTATCCCGGGAACGGAAAAAGAGTTTGAGGTGGATACCATTTGTCTTGCTGTGGGATTATCTCCAATGTCTCAGTTATTAAATCAGGCAGGCTGTCAGATGAAGGATACAAAGGGCGGTTATGTGCCGGATTGTAAGGAGGACGGTTCCACCAGTGTGCCTGGCATTTTCGCAGCCGGGGATGTATCCGGAATTGAAGAGGCAAGCTCTGCCATGATTGAAGGTCGCATGAGTGGTGCAACCATTGCCTGCTATTTAGGATATATGGAAGAAGACGAGAAAAATGCACGAATTGAGGAACTGGAAGCACAGCTGGATACCCTACGTCAGGGGATGTTTGCTCCAAAAAACAGAGGAAAACTGGTGGAAAAAACAGAAGAAGGCATTGCAGTTTCTGAGAATCTTTTGGAACGAGGATACGTGGCAGAGGAAGAAATTACCCGTTATCCAGGCGTGACTTCCCAGGAAGGCATTCATCCGGTGATTGAGTGTACCCAGAACATCCCTTGTAATCCTTGTCAGGATGCATGTCCAAAAGGCTGTATCTGTATTGGTAAGAATATCACTTCCCTTCCAGTGGTAAGCACGGAGCATAAATGTATTGGCTGCGGTATGTGTGTGGCATCCTGCTCCGGTCAGGCAATTTTCCTTGTGGAAGAAAATGTGGAGCCGGGATATGGCGAAGTTACCATGCCGTATGAGTTTTTACCATTGCCGGAAGTAGGAGATAAGGGAATTGCCCTTGGACGAGACGGAAAACAGGTGTGTGAGGCTGAGGTTACAAAAGTGCGTACTGCACCGGCTTTTGACCACACCAACTTACTTACCATAAAGGTACCAAACGAAATGGTCATGAAGGCACGGTTTTATAAAAGGTAGGATTAAGGTGTCAAACTTCTCCTATCGTTTGATTGGGTCTGTCTGCCACGCACATCATCTACAAAAATATAGTCTTAGTTTTGCAATTTTAAAATAGCAGTTTATAAAGTGAGATTTTGACACCTTAATCGTGATAGATATAAAGATAGATTGGAGGTTTCCATATGATTGATATACAGGAAAAGTTAAAAGAAATCGGACCATATGTGGAGGCGCCGGATGACGATATGTTAGTCTGTCGCTGCGAGGAGGTCACAAAAGGAGAAATACGAAAGGCAGTCCATGCCGGGATTTTTACCATAGAAGAAATGCGAAGATACCTGCGTTCCGGAATGGGACTGTGTCAGGGACAGACCTGCGGAAAGCTGGTAAAGGGAATCATCGCAAGGGAGCTTTCGGTATCACCAGATCAGGTAGAGCCGGCAAGTGCCAGAGCGCCAATGCGGCCAATGGAAATGGAAATTTTAGCAGAGGATGGAGGTGTGGCTCATGAATAGAACAGCAGATGTGGTTATTATTGGAGGCGGTGTGGTCGGATGTGCCGCAGCCTACTATTTAGCAAAAGCAGGAAATTCCAATGTGATCGTACTGGAGAGTAGTGGAAGTATCGGACATGGCGGTTCCAGCCGAAACGGAGGCGGTGTGAGACAGTCCGGACGAGATGTGCGGGAACTTCCTTATGCCATGTATGGAATCAAACATTTATGGCCAACCTTATCGGAGGAGCTTGGTGTGGATGTGGAATATACCCAGAAGGGAAATTTAAGACTTGGAAAGACCGAGGAGCATTTGAAAAAATTGCAGACTTTGGCAAGTAACGCACAGTCCGTAGGATTGGATGTGCGCATGGTGGATGCAAAGGAAGTAAAAGAAATCTGTCCATATCTTTCGGATGATATTATCGGAGCAAGCTGGTGTCCGACGGATGGACATGCAAATCCGCTGACCACTACCCTTGGCTTTTACAAGAGAGCATTAGAGATGGGCGTTCGCTTTTTCACAAAGGCAGAAGTAAAGGAACTTCGGAAGGTCAAAGGAAAGGTACGGAAAGTGGTACTTTCGGATGGAACTGTCTTTGAAGGAGAGACAATTATTCTGGCAGCCGCATATGAGAGTCGTGCCATTGCAAGAACGGTAGGTGTGGATCTTCCGATGACAAGACTGATCGATGAATGTCTGGTAACGGAAATGCAGCCTCATATGTTTGACATTATGCTTGGAACGGCAGGGGCAGATTTTTATGGACATCAGGCAAAGCACGGTTCCTTTATCTTTGGTTCGGATTGCGGATATGAAGAAGTGACCGATATGGAGGATCCGTCGAAATTGATTACAAATTCCATGACATTATCTGCAAGCTGTCGTGCTATTATGGATTATGTGCCGGCCCTTAGAAGTGCAAAAGTGGTTCGCAGCTGGTGCGGATGGCTTGACAATGCCTTTGACGGGGTTCCATTTATCAGCCGGGTAGACGAGGCGGAAGGGCTGATTGTTGCCTGTGGATTTACCGGACATGGATTTGGAACTGCACCTGTGGTGGGACTTATGTTATCCCAGATGGTAGCAGGGGAAGAAACTGCAGTGGATTTGAGTGCTCTTCGCTATGATCGTTTCAAGCCTTGCAGATGATAGAACACAAAACGTTACAGTTCACAGGTATGTGAACTGTAACCACAAAACTACTTTACAAAACCAAAAGGCTTAGGGAGGCAGAAAAATTTTTGTATCGTTTTTTACAATACAAATAGAGAGAAATAGAATATACTCTAGATATATCAAAAATCAAAAAGAGTTAGACAATAAATGGTAAAAGTGATATACTGGGAGGTGACAAAGGCGTCAGCGGTGAGATACCGTTGACGCCTTTTGTTGTTAAGGTGACTATTCAGAACCCGGTATAATGGAACGATTAGATATGTTATGCTGGCATATAAGTAGCTAATCGCTCCATTATGTAGGCACTCGAATAGAGTCGCCTCCCCATACATGAGCAGTCTTAGTGCGTAGCACGAAACTGGAGTCTGTAAGGACGACGAGTGCGAATGTATGGGGAGGGTTCTGAATGAAAATGCTTTAAGACATGCGTTCTCCTTTTGGTATTTCGAAGGAGGAATATGTTATGGGAACAAAAATTGATTTTTTGTACTTAAGTGAACAGGATATGATCGCTGCCGGAGTAAAGGATATGGGGCAGTGTGTGGAAGTAATGGAAGACATGATGGTAACTCTGCAAAAGGGTGATTATGTCATGGGAGGAGAAAATCACAATTCCCACGGATGTATGGTGACTTTCCCGGATAATCCGGAGTTTGAAGGAATGCCAAAGAACGGAGAGGACCGCCGTTTCATGGCTATGCCGGCATATCTTGGGGGAAGATTTCAGATGGCAGGAATGAAATGGTACGGTTCCAACATTGAGAACCGAAAAGAGGGACTGCCTCGTTCCATTTTAATGATGATGTTAAACGATAAGGATACGGGAGCTCCATTGGCTCTCATGTCAGCTAACCTGCTTAGTGCTTACCGAACGGGCGCAATTCCAGGTGTAGGTGCAAAATATCTGGCAAGAAAAGATTCGGAGACGGTAGCCATCATCGGACCGGGTGTTATGGGAAAGACTTCCCTTCATGCCTTTATGAGTGTGTGTCCAAACTTAAAGACAGTGAAGATCAAAGGCCGTGGTCAGAAGTCTATCGATTCTTTTGTGGATTTTGTAAAGAAAAACTTCCCACAGATTGAGAAGGTAGTCGTATGCGAAACTATGGAAGAGGCCATTCGTGACAGTGATATTATCAGTACTACCACCAGCGTAGGAAATAAGGAAAGTGAATTTCCGTATATTGATGAGGCTTGGATCAAAAAGGGAGCTTTAATCTGTATGCCATCGGCTGCCCGTTTTAACGAAAGTTTTTATTTGGATAAGAACACAAAACTTGTTGTAGATAACTACAAATTATATGAAGCGTGGGCAGACGAATATCCATATCCTAGTTACGATCCGGTTCAGGTAGTGGGTGCAAAATTTATGGACCTGTTACACGATAAGAAAATAGAAAGAGAAGAAATTATTGATGTTGCAGATGTGATTACCGGTGTACATCCTGGCAGAGAGAGCGACGAAGAGCGTATTATTTACTCTGTTGGCGGTATGCCTGTGGAGGATATTGCATGGGGCGAGACCGTATACAAAAATGCGCGAAAGATGGGTATCGGTATCAAGCTTCCGTTGTGGGATACTCCGGAACTGGCATAGTCCTTAGATGGAAATGAAGTTTTAACCGTTTTGTTATGAATGGAACGGTTGTACTTGTTTTGGTGTGTCACATCTGTTAAGGAGGAAGTTTACATGACAAAACAAGAAAACTATATCATGCCATTTCAGCCATATGTTTTGCTGCAGGCAAAGCAGTACCGGCAGCAGGTAAAACCATATGGGGGAATTTCTCATTTTTATGAATTTACCATGGATGAGCAGCAGGAACAAGACATAGATGCAGTGCCGGATGGAAGCATAGACCTTCTTTTTAACATTGGGGAAAAGAAAGTGGAGACTTACATTAGTGGAACAGTATTTCAGGTAAAGCGTTGGCAGATGGGAGAAAACAATACCTGCTTTGGGGTTCGGTTTCAGCCGGGACAGGGAATTCTCCCAAAGGAAATTCACCGTAGTATGCTGGTGAATGAGGATATTGTAATTGATGGAAATGTATTTGGAGAAAATCTGGTTGAAAAGATTTCAGAAGCAAAAGATTTTGATCGTCGGATCCGAGTGTTTGAGGAGGCCTATCAGGTTATGATGCGAAAGCAGGAAGAAATCAGCAGCAAGCAAAATGTGGAACGCTATGTAAAAAGGCGGATGTATGAGACAGAAGGAACCATAAGTGTGCAACAGCTTTCGGAAGAAACCCAATATTCTCCTTGTTACATCCGAAGGATTTTTAAGGAATATCAGGGTGTGTCGCCCAAACAGTTTGCGCAGTTCATTCGTTTTCAGCATCTGCTGGAGGTCTTAAAAAAAGGAACAGTAGGAAATGACAGGGTGGCACTGGACTGTGGCTATTATGATGAAGCACATATGATGAAAGAATTTAAGACGAATACAGGAGTGACCATGGAGCAGTACAAGAAGATGATGGCCAGCCACATATGAGCAGAAGGAGGAATTTAGTATGAAACAGTTATCAAAGATAGAGATTATTACAGGAATGTCAAAGATGATAAATTTGAAAAAGGCACTGAGTAAAGTTGGTGTTCGAGGAATTACGGTTATGCAGGTACTGGGATGTGGCGTGGAAAAAGGAAGCCAGGAGTATGCCGTGGATGAAAATGAAGTGATGGAGCTTCTTCCAAAGCAGCAGATTAACATTATTGTAGAGACCGAAAAGGTAGATGAGATTGTGGAGCTGGTAAAACAGGAATTGTACACCGGACATATTGGAGACGGAAAAATCTTTGTATACGGAATCGACAATGTAATCCGTGTGCGTACCGGAGAAGAAGGCGTGGAGGCGTTATAAACAGTAAGTATCTGAATATAGCGGAACGGAAGGAGTTATGCTTATGGAAGAAAAGAAATTAGGACTAGGCAGCGTAGTGTCCGTATCGGTTGGACTGGTTGTGGCAACCAGTTGTCTTGTCTCTCTTGGTGAGGGATCGGGAACTTTGGGAATTTTGTTTATTGGAGCCATGGTGATTGCCATGCTTTTGAATATGACAACCATTGCTTCTTTGTCAGAGTTAAATGCCCTCATGCCAAATACCACCGGGGGACTGGCACAATATACACTGGCCGCCCTTGGACCATTTCCTACTTTATTGTCTATGGTAGGAGGATACATTGTATGTAATACCCTTTCCTGTGGAGTGGAGGCATCCATTTTCTCTTTCTCCGTGGAGGATACCTTAGGGCTGCCAATCCCAAGTATCGTGTATACACTGGTAATGGTAGTGGTTGTGCTGATCGCCAATTTATTTGGTGTGGATATGTTTGCAAAGATTCAGGATATTGTGGCATTTTTGCTGATTGGCTCCTTAGTTGTGATGGGATTCATCGGAATGATTGGGGCAGGAACTGGAGCAAAAGTTTCACAGCCAATGATGATGGATGCAAGTTTTGGAGATGTGGTATCCATGACGGCAGTTGCATTCTGGCTCTTCATCGGGGCAGAGTATGCCATTCCGATTTCCAAGAATGTAAAGAATGCCAAGAGAAACGTTCCTCTTGGAATGATGATTGGTCTTGTGGTAATCTGCATCATGCAGTCCATTATGATCTTTGGGTTCCATAATTATGTGGACTGGGGAGAGCTTGCAAATTCAGCCGCACCACATATGCTGTATGGATATTGCCTGTTAGGTCCTGTGGGAAAAGTTTGGATGATGTTGGTGGGTGCACTTGCAGTTGTCAGTACCCAGAACTCCACTGTAAACAGTCTGGCTGCTATTTGTCAGGGAATGGCGAAGATGAATATGCTGCCTCAGATCTTTACAAAAACAAATAAGCATAATGTACCATGGTTCGGTCAGGTATTTGTCAGTGTGGCAATTTTTATCTTTGCAGCAGCAAGTAATAGTTCATCAGACGCAATCAGCTTTTTAATCCTGGCAGGTTCTGTATTCTGGATGGTTTCTTACATATTGGCACATGTGGATGTGCTTGTGTTCCGCAAGCGTTTGCCCAAAGCACCAAGATCCTTTAAAATGCCGGGAGGTCCGATCATCCCCATTATTGGAATTGTGGGAACGGCATATATGATTTTAAATATCTCTACAGATCCACAGGAGCGATTGATGATCTGGCTGATGACAGGAGCAACCTTCCTTGTACTTGGAATTTATTCAGCATTTTGGATTAAGTTTAAGATGCGTATGCCAATCTTCAAGAGTGTACCGGTGGAGAAAGTAATGGCAATGGAAAATGATCTGTATTATCTGGAGCGAAAGCGCAGGGGAATTTGGAAATAAATAAGAAGAAAAGTGACTAAGGCGCCGCAATTGCGATTGAAAAATCGCGATTGCGACGCCTTGTTTTCTATATAGGAAAATTCGTCTCCTATATAGAAAAAACGCTTTACTATGTTCTAATGAGAGTAAAACTCTTTCTTATTCCCCAAGAACTCCAGCCTTTTTCAATTGTTTCTGCAAAATGCCACCAATGGCGATTGCCAACACGATTTTAATGAGATCACCAGGGATAAATGGAATCACACCGGCCATCAATGCTGCCTTAAAGTTCATTCCAGCCACATAAGCCAGCCAGAGGGTACCAAAAGCATAGCATACGACCGTACCAAGCACCATTCCTGCGAATTGTAGAAATGGATTCTTCGGAAATTTATCAATAAAGATCCCGCAGATGAGAGCCATAAAAAGAAATCCGATGATATAGCCGCCAGTTGGTCCAAATAATTTGCCTGCGCCACCGGTAAATCCGGAAAATACAGGAAGTCCAACCAGACCCAGTAAAAGATAGATAAAGTAGCTGATGGTTCCCTTTTTGGTTCCTAAAAGATAAATGGAAAAATAAATTACCAGATTGGTAAGGGAAATTGGAACCGGGCTAAAAGGGATGTTAAGGGACATAGGTCCCAAGATACAGGTGAGAGCTGTCATTACAGCTATCATAGTCATGCTGGAAACAGACAGCATAGGTTTTGTTTTTGTTTCAATAGTGGGTGTCATTTTTCTTCCTCCTTGTTATTTGCAGCTGATTTTGTTTTCTTGCAGCTGCTTCATTGTAACAGGACAGCCCCCGGCTGAACTGTTACGCTTCATTGCCTTAAGTGTAAAGGAGAAAAGGTCATTTGTCAACTAAAAATAATTATAGGTTGACAATTGAAAGGGGAGGGAAGATATATTTGCAGGCCAATCCCTTCGTAAAAGTTCAATGTTTAAGTAAACGACATTTGTTCTCACATATTTCTTGACAAACAATATTATATGACGTATAGTAATATACATCATAACAGTTATGTGGAGAAAGAAACGATGTTTGGAAGTTCAGGAAACAGAATTTTTAAATGATCGAAATACACTTTTCAGAAAGGAGACATTACTATGACATTTCAATTGGCAGCTCCATTACTGGATGCCTGCGTGCTTGCTATTGTTGAGGAAGAAGACGCTTATGGCTATACCCTTACCGCACGGGTGAAGGAAATTGTGGACATTTCCGAATCCACACTATACCCGGTGCTCCGACGTCTGCAAAAGGATAACTGTCTTACGACCTACGACCAGCCCTTTCAGGGACGCAACCGCAGATATTATCAGATTACGGACATGGGAAAAGAGCGACTTGCCTTTTACAAGTCCGAGTGGGAAATCTATAAAACCAATATTGACGTTTTGCTGTCTGGTGAACCGGAACAAAGAAAACAGAAAAATGAGGAACCGGCAGGCGATTTAGATACTTCCCCAGTGCCAGAGAATACCAAAGAGGCCAATGGGGAAGCAGACAATTTGGAAAAGGAGGAGAACCATGAATAAGCATATTTTTATACAACGGTTGGAAAAAGCTCTCCGGCACATACCAAAGGAGGACCGTGAGGATGCTATTTCCTATTACACAGAATATTTTGAAGAAATGGGAGCAGATGACACCCAGGATGTTTCCCAATTTCTTGGAAAACCGGAGGACATTGCAAAAGAGATTATTGTCAACTGCACCGAGAAGCGTATTGAAGACCAAAAGACACAGGGAGGTGTAAAAAACGGTGCAACTGTAATCTGGATGATTATCCTTTCCATTTTTGCAGCACCAATTGCGCTTCCAATAGCCATAGCTGGTTTTGCCCTGCTATTTGCAATCGTAATCACAATACTTGCGTTTAGTTTTGCTATTTTCTGCGCTGGCGCATCCTTAGTTTTTGCCGGTGTAATGATGTTTACTGCCATTTTCTTTTCCGGCGGCATCGGTCAGGGATTGGTATGTGCAGGAATGTGCTTGCTGCTGATTGGTTTTGGAACACTGATCCTAGTGGGTATGATTAAGTTTGGAGAACTTTGTATCCGGGCAATTGCAGCACTGTTTCGAGCATTATTTTTCAGAAAGAAGGTGGCATAAATGAATAAAATTTTAAAACGAATCAGCCTCGTAGCACTTTGCTTCCTATTAATTGGAACTGGCTTTACAATCTGTGGCTTACTGCTTGATGGAACCCTGGCATTTTCTTATACACTGGGGCAGCCGGTAAACACAAAAAATAATCGGGAATATAATATGGTAACGAAAGAAATTGAGCCTGTTCATTCCGTTCAGGTAGATACCGATTATTTTGATATCAGGGTAATCCCTGGCAAGAACTTTTCGGTTACCTATCCGGAAGGAGAAGACTTTGATTCCAGTTACACAGTAGAAAATGACAAACTGGCACTTACTGTACAGGAAAAAGGAAAATCCGGGGTTCATGTAATTGGCTTTTGGGGAATTATGCCTTCTTTTTCTGACTATGATAACACCCAGGACGATACCGTTGTGGTAACCATTCCGGAGGACAAAAGTTTAAAAGAGATTGCTATTTACAATTCCGACGGAGACTGTCTGATCGAGGGACAGACTGCGGATAACTACATACTGGATTTATCCTATGGGGATCTGGAGGTGACAGACTGTACCGGAAAAAATGTAGAGCTGAAAAGCGGAGATGGTGACTTGAGTATGACTTCAGGCGGATTTGATTCTTTTACCGGAAAACTTTCCTACGGAGATTGCCAGATTGTGGACAGCATCATTGGTACCGGTGACTTTACGCTTTCAGACGGGGAAATGAGCATGGATAATGGCAGCGTGTCAAAGCTTACTGCCGAGTTGGCTTATGGAGATTTGGATGTAAACCACACCAAAATCGATCAGGTTGATGTAAGCCTTTCAGATGGGGATTTTACCGCCAGATTTGAAGAAGCAGAAGAGGAATTTTCTACAAGCCTCGGCACAGATGATGGCGAGATTACCATCAATGGAAAAGAACTCGGAACACATTATACGGCTTCCAGATCTGTGCCAAAAACACTGAATGTAGAGAGTTCGTATGGGGATATTGATATTGAGTTTGGTAAGTAAAGAGAAAGGGGAACGGTTATGGCATCAACTGAGCAGTCTAAAATTATTACAATAGATGATTATGAGGCATATCCGGATGATGAACGAATTGAAGTATTTGAGGGTGTTCCTTATGCAATGGCAAGTCCATCGTTGATACACCAAAGACTTTCAATGGAATTATCTTATTTACTCAAAGATTACATTCGCAAAAAGAAAGGGATGTGCGAAGTTCTTGCCGCTCCTTTTGACGTAAAACTGTCGGATGACCTTCTTACAATCGTCCAACCAGACGTGATGATTGTATGTGATCCCAGCAAGTTGGATAAGAACCGCTGTAACGGTGCACCTGATTTCATTATTGAAATTGTTTCTTCCGGAAACGCAGCCCATGACTATGTAAAGAAATTAAACTACTATCAGTATTATGGAGTAAAAGAATATTGGATTGTAGATCCTGACAATCAGGTCATTACGATCTATGACTTTGAAAGAGAATTGTATGCAAAACGTTATACCTTCGATGACAAAGTAAAAGTTGGAATTTACGAGGATTTCTATATTGACTTTTCTCCATTGAAAGAATTAATACAATAACCTATTGCACCGGTGCAGTTTCTCTTTTTTTGAATAGGAAAAATTTTACTTTCAGTTAATAAAGGTACCGGAGAAGGCTTTCAATCCTTTCTCCGATACCTTTCCTTTTTTGCTCTATAGGAAAGTTCGTCCTATGGAGCAAGTCCCTCATGAGTAAGGGATATAGGGAGTTGAATTAGACTTGTCCACTTTGTTCTATACCAATCGTTGATTATAATCCAACATGAACTAGAAATTTCCTCCATTCCATCCCCAGTTAGACACGGCCTCATATTTCACATATACATGATCCGGGGCAATGGAAAGTACCTGCTGAAAAATGTCACAGATCTGAGCGGTTAGCTTTTCGAAAGCAGCTTTATTCTCTCCTCCAAATACACTTACTTCCACAAATGCACTTGGTTCTGTATCATCTCCTCGGAAATACAATGTGTATTCCGGTTCCAAACCTACCATAAGCCAATTTTCACTTTTGCCCGGAATGGTTGTGATAGCCTCTCCGAACATGGTTTTTATCTGTGTTTCCTGTTCCTTTGTAATTGCTTTGCTGATTTTTGCATTGATAAATGGCATAATGATTCTCCTCTCTTTTACTGCTCCCTCAAAGGGAAGCCTGTT
This sequence comes from Lachnospiraceae bacterium, assembly GCA_045124315.1. Classification (GTDB taxonomy): domain Bacteria; phylum Bacillota; class Clostridia; order Lachnospirales; family Lachnospiraceae; genus CAG-411. Next base: position 110,106 of record JBGVLO010000176.1, on the reverse strand, counting down.
AATTTCCTTTCTCATTGTACCATATCTTTTGAAAAAACATATATAAACTTACAGTAACTCGTATATGTAAAATATGTGAAAATTTGAAAATACTATTGAAAAAAAGAAGTAAGTTATATAGAATGTGAATTGTAGGGTTTAAATACACAAAAACAGAAACGGAGGAGAAGATAAATGAGAAGAAGAAAATGGGTAGCATTGGCAACCGCTATGACACTTGCAGTAAGTGGGGTATCTACAGGGGTACCAGCCAGTGCAGCATCAAAGTTAGTAATTAAGAATGTAGCAAAGGGAAAGAAGACTTTAACAGTTGGAAAGACATTTACTATTAAGACCAATATGGCAAGCAAAAAGTTAAAATTCTCAAGCTCAAAACCAGCAGTTGCAAAGGTAACAGCAAAGGGTGTAGTAAAGGCTGTGAAAGTGGGAAGTTGTGTAATCAAAGTGAAAACTAAGGGAAAGAAAAAACAGACAAAGAGCATACAAGTAAAAGTTGTTAAGGCGAATACAAATGCACCGGCAGCAGTAAGTCAGGCGCCAGCAGCAGTAAGCCAGGCACCAGCAGCAAGTCAGGCACCAGCGACAAGTCAGGCACCAGCCACAAGTCAGGCACCAGCCACAAGTCAGACACCAGCAGGAAGTCAGACACCAACAGAAAGTGGAGCACCAACAGGAAGTCAGACACCAACAGAAAGTCAGACACCAACAGAAAGTGGAGCACCAACAGGAAGTCAGGCACCAACAGAAAGTGGAGCACCAGTAGGAAGTCAGGCTCCAACGGGAAGCCAGGAACCAGGGGCCAGTCAGGAACCAGGGGCCAGTCAGGAACCAGGCACAAGTCAGGAACCAGAGTCAAGTCAATCACCGGAAGAAAGTCAGTCGCCAGAAAATTCAAATGCTCCATCCCAGGGAGATGGGGGAGAAGAGACTACACAAACTCCGGGACCTTCAGAGGATCCTGCGGAAATCTCTAAGAGTGTGGCAGACATTGCATTTGGAACCAATGGAATCCAATTAAAGAATGCAACTGGAGAGGAAGTATCTGCTGAGGAGGCAGTGAATGTTGTAGTTACAGGAAGTGCAGTTGAAATTATAAAACCTGCAGATGAGGAGATTCGTATTAGCGGAACTTGTGAAGATGGACAGATTATTGTAAATGTTGACAAGGCGACCTATCCGAAAGGAAAAGTGGAATTAAGTTTAGAAGGTCTTAAGTTAAACAGTGTAAGCTCTTCTGCGATTTTCGTAAAGGCAATTGGAGATGAGTGTGTCATTTCCCCAAAGAAGGATACACAAAATGAACTTTCCGATACAGAGGCTTCGGAATATGAGGCAGCCGTATATGCAAAGGATGATCTTAAGATCAAGGGAAAGGGTGAGCTAAAAGTAACAGGAAATAAACTTTATGGTATCTACTGCAGTAATGACCTGAAAGTATACAATGGTACTCTTTTTGTAAAGGCTCCAAGTATTGGATTAAAAGGAAAAGATTCCATTAAATTTGGAGATAAAGACGATACAGATTTCAAAAATCTAAAGGTATATGTGGAAAATACGAATAAAGCGTATACAGATCTTGGTGAAAAGGATGTAGCGAAACAGGAGAAAGAAACTACAGCAATTGCAGGAGCTCAGTTTATTGTAAATGGTGGAACCATTGCAGTAACCAGTGCAGCAGTTGGATGTTATGCAAAAGATACCATGTGTGTAAGTGGTGGCTCTATTCACGTAGTGGCAGATTCAAAGAGTGCACTGGAAACAAAGAATGGAAATCTTGTAGTTTCCGGCGGAAGTATCAATATAGATACAAAGAAGACCGCTATCAATGCAGGTAAGGACTTAGTAATTGCCGGTGGAACAATTGATGTAAATGCTGGAAAAGCAGGAATGAAAGCTACAGGCGATGTATTGATCAGTGGTGGAAAGACTACATTGGTAATCGCAACCGGAAAAGATACAACAGGTGTAAGCGCGGTAAATCTGACTATGACCAAGGGAGAGTTGTCAATTTCAGGCTCAGACAAGAAGTTGGATCTTACGGGAACAAAAACAATAGCAGATGAGGCAACCTATACAGAGGTAGCTGCAGAATAATAAGCATAACAAAGAAAGTGAGCGGTTTGATACAACCATAACTATCCTTATTTCTATGTGGCAGAAACCTTTTATAAAAGGCATTGGAGTGTCACAGGAAGTTTGTGGTTGTTACTGAATTTTCTTTGGATTGCCCCAAAAGCGTCTGGCAAGTACACTAAAAATAATTCCCGCCAAAGTGGATATGGACGTTGCAAGAATGGACATGCCGGTGATGGCGGAGGGGTTCGCAGAACCATACTGGCTCCGGTATGCCAGAATTGATACGGGGATCAGTTGTAAAGAAGAAATATTTAAAATCAAAAAGGTACACATATCAGCGGAGGCTGCCGTACAAAGGCTGCCTTCGCTTTTTTTGGTTTCCGTGGAAAGGGACCGGGAAGCGTGAGGGGAGGCTTGCTTTGCTCGGTCATTCTGCAATTTTGCCAATTCCTTCATGGCTTTTAATCCCATAGGTGTGGCAGCCCAGCCCAGTCCAAGAATATTGGCAATTATATTAGAAGCAATATATTCCATGGCAGGATGATTGACCGGCACATCCGGAAATAAAAAACACAGCGGTCTTTTTAGCTTTCTTGTTAGTTGGGCGATTAGTCCGGTTTCTTTTGCAATCTCCATCAACCCTGTCCACAGCGCCATAACTCCCAGCATGGTGATACACAAAGAAATGGCATCCTTTGTACTGTCGATCAGGGCGGTATCCACCTGTTTGGTCTGTCCGGTCAATACACCGACGGTAATGCCAAGTAAAAGCATAATTCCCCAAATATAATTGAGCATACAAAAATCTCTCCCTATTTTGTATTAATTTTTAAAACCCAAGTGATACCTACGAATCAATGTCATTTACTTAAGCCTTTCACTTCTACGAAAAGATTGGCCTGCGAATATATCTTCCAATCTATAACATAAGGTTTAGAGCTTAAGTAAATGACATTGCCTACGAATTGCTACACTGATAACAGCTCCCACAAGTTCATACGGGTTCGGACTTTTTGAACTTGGTATCACATATTACAGGTCAGGTTTTTTTGACCCCCGGTATCATTATTTATGTACCGAGAAACGGATTTAGAACTTTAGATAAGGGGAAAGGTAACAGTTCAGCCGGGAGGCTGTCCTGTTACGGGGAAAGCGCAATCTTTTCAAAAGAAGAATACTTGAAAAAACTTTGGTAAAAGATGTAAATATTACAATTTTGTTAAAATAATACACGAAAAGTGAAGTTGTAAAAAAGCGATTATTAGGACTAATCTTGGATTTTTTTAATCTAATGTATAAAAAGACTTTCATTTTTTGAAAATAATTGTATACTTTTTACAACAAAATGAAAAAAAATATAGGACTACCAAAAATTTACAGCAATTTGACGGGTAAAAAAGGCCAAATTTTAGGCTATTTTTGGTTGAATTCCCTTTTTTTAGAAAACTAAGGGAAAAAATTGAAAATGATTAAAAAAATGCTATATATATTAGAATAATAGGGTTGCGTAACTTCTATTTTTGTGATAAATTATAGTTACAAAGTTCGCAAAGACAATAGAGTTTAAGTTTATAAGTGACGAAATGTCACAAAGGAGAGACATAATTATGAAAACAACAGGTATTGTAAGAAAGCTGGATGAACTTGGACGTATTACACTTCCAATCGAATTAAGAAGAACTCTTGGAGTTTCTGATAAGGATGCATTGGAGATTTCCGTTGAAGATGACAAGATCATCTTAAACAAGTACGAGCCAGCATGTATCTTCACTGGTGAGAAAGACGATTTGATTGAATTCTGTGGTAAGAAGATTTCAAAGAAGTCTATTATTGAATTAGCAAAGGAAGCTGGATTGACAGCTGCTGATTTATAATTAACCGAATATTGTATAACTTGTGTGAGAGTGGAAGAAGTTTCGCTTCTCACATGGGTTCATAGTGAAGATTGAGTTAGCCAATTTCCATTATAAATATCATACTCCCATGATATTTATAAATTTTTGTTATACTCCCTCTCATTGACGGGCAAGCACCTCCCCTCAGCTTGCCCGTCTTTTTTTGATTGTAACAGTTCAGCCGGGGTCATTCATAAAGTGCCAGAATATACAAATTGACTAAAAAAATACTTTGTGGCTGAACTGTCACTTTTGATTCTTAAAATCGGTTATAATTATAATGACATGTTTGCTATTTACGTGCTACAATTAAACTGGTTAGAAGATATAAGAAGGGATGTGAACCCATGGGACGCTATTTGAATCCGAGAAATACTGCATTTCAAAAAAATCTGAATTCGCAGATCTACATCGATAAATCGGGATTGCTGGAAAAACTAAATGAGAAACTGAATACCAATAAATGTTTTCTTGCAAGTACCAGGCCAAGGAGATTTGGAAAATCCATGAATCTTCAGATGATTTCTGCTTATTATAACTTGGCTCAAGATTCTCATGACTTGTTTGAAGGCTCACAGATCAGCAAATGCGAAAGCTATGAGAAATATATTAACCAATTTGATGTGCTTTATCTGGATGTGTTACGCCTAATCGATGAGGGACAGAGGGAGAAAGATTTGATTTCTGTTATTCAGAAAGTTCTTGTGGGGGAAATTAAGGAAGCGTATGGAGAATATGTAAAAGAAAATAGCATTACAGTAATGAAAGCATTAGAGGATGTCAATATGTCCACCGGAAAACAATTTGTCATTCTTATGGACGAATGGGATGCTATCTTTCGTCTATACAAGGAAGACACCAACCTTCATAAAGAGTATATCAATTTTTTACGCTCCCTCTTTAAGGGGGCGGCAGCAGACGAAGTGGTGGCGTTGGCATACATTACCGGAATTCTTCCTATAAAAAAATATGGTACGGAGTCCGCTTTAAATAACTTTAGTGAATATACTATGCTGGATGCGGATTTTATGGCACCATTTGTAGGATTTACGGAAGAGGAAGTGAAAAATTTATGTACGGAATATCATGTGGATTTTGAACAGATCCAAAATTGGTACAATGGCTATTATTTAAACGGAATTGCAGTGTATAATCCGAATTCCGTGGTCAATGCCTGCAGTCGGGGACGGTGCAAAAACTATTGGACCCAGACGGAAACGTTCGAATCTCTGAGAGACTATATTCTTATGGATTTTAATCATTTGTATGATAAAGTTCTGACGCTTTTCTCAGGTGCCCGTCTGTATGTGGAGACAGATACATTCACCAACAGTCTCTTAGATATTCGCAGTGAAGATGATGTGTTGACTTTATTGGTTCATCTCGGGTATCTTGCCTATGATGAGGATACGCAGGAAGTCTTTATCCCGAATAAAGAGGTGATGGACCGCTTTAAAAGTGCCGTGAAGATGGCATGGTTTAATGTGAAAGAAGCGCTGGATGAATCCAGAGCATTACTGGCAGCCACACTCTCTATGGATGCCGAAACAGTAGCTGACATTTTAGAAAAGGCTCACGAGGGAACCTGTTCAGTGATTAAGTACAATGATGAAAATTCTCTTGCATGTGCTCTGTCCATTGCTTATTATTCCGCGAGGGATGAATACATTATGGAACGGGAGCTTGCCACTGGTAAAGGGTTTGCAGACATTGTGTTGATACCACGAAAGAATGTAAAGAAACCAGCTATCCTGATAGAATTAAAATATAAGGAAAGTGCACAGAGTGCCATAGACCAGATTAAGAAAAGAAATTACCCCGCGAAAGTAGCAGAGTACACAGGGGAGATTCTTCTGGTGGGTGTGAATTATGAAAGAGACAGTAAGGCAGAGAACTATAAAAAGCATAGCTGTGTGATTGAAAAGTATAAAAAAGAATAAAGAAAGGCGTTGATTCAAATTCAACGCCTTGTTTCATAGTAAAAACAATATCTCGAAACCCTTATAAAGTAAGGGTTTTCGCGATTTTTGTAAAATAAAATGAAAAAAAATAAAAAAAATTGAAAAAAAGGGTTGCAATTTATAAAAGAATAATATATAATTCATATTGTTGGTTCGAGAGAACAGAAAAAAACAAAAACAAGCGCTGCTAGCTCAGTTGGTAGAGCACCTGACTCTTAATCAGGGTGTCCAGGGTTCGAACCCCTGGCGGCGCACTAAAGTCCTAGTTTGACAGACCATGAGCTGTTGGGTTGGGGCTTTTTTGATTCTCAAAAAGTCACTAATCAGTAACAGTTCAGGTAGTCCTTGCACACATAGCTGTGAACTGTAACAATTGAATTTATGTAACCGAATTCTTGGGGTGCAGGATTTTTCTGTGTAATCGAGACAATCGAAACAATGAAAAGGAGTACCATATAACAGATAGAAAGGATTTCAAAATGGACAAAAAAGAAATCGGATATAAACTATACGCAGGAATTGCTGCGTTGTGTCAGATATTTCCAAAAAAATCAGATAAGGCGGTATTTTATTTGATACACAATGATCATTTTCGGGGAAATCTGCGCATGATATATGAAGAGTTAAAGAAGCGCAATCCAACAGGCACATATGTGGTAGTGAACAAGGCGGATTTGTTTCAGGGTAGTTTCATGAACAAGATAAAGGGAGCGTTCTATTTTTATTTTGTGCTAAATTATCATTTTGCCACTGCCGGCCAGATTTATCTGAATGATAATTTTCTGCCATTGGCATATATGCCGGTGAAAAAAGGGACAAAGATCCTGCAGTTTTGGCACGGAATTGGTGCATGGAAACGCTTCGGTCTGTCTACTGAGAATAGAGAAGTGACCAGACGAGCAGTGGAAAAGGGCAATCAGAAGGTGACTCATTTATTTGTCAGTGGAAGGAATGTAGTTCCGTTTTACAAGGAAGCCTTTGGAATTGGAGAAGAAAAAATATTTCCTACAGGGTTGCCGGTATTGGACTTTTATTTTTCAGAAGAGAAGAGAGCCTGCGCCAGAAGAAAATTTTATGAAAGTTATCCACAATTGCAAGGGAAAAAACTTTTGTTATACACACCAACCTTTCGGAATTCCACAGAGGAAAATGAAAATCTGCAGCGCGTATTCGATGCAAAAAGACTTCAAAAGCTGTTGGGTGAGGAGTGGTGCATTTTAACCCGTCTGCATCCTTCACTGAGAGGAACGATTGCGGTGGAAGGGGACTTTGCAGGAGTGGTAGATGTAAGCGCATATGGAGACATTAAAGGACTCTATGAGGTGGCAAATGTATTAGTAAATGATTATTCTTCCACAATGGTAGAGTTTGCATTGCTTCGAAAGCCGATTCTTTTATTTGCTTACGATTTGGAAGACTATGACCGTGGATTTTACCGGGATTATCTGGAGAATGTGCCGGGAAATGTGGTTCGCACATTGGATGAACTGGCTGAGGAGGTAAAGAAGGAGCATTTGGAAGCAGAGAAGCTGGAACGATTTCTTGCTTTGCATTATGATTATTATGATGATAAGAATACCGAGCGTGTGCTGGATGTGATAGACGGGAGGGAAAGGCGTGAAAATTAAGCGGGAGCTGGATCGAGATGGAAGATTGTTTGTGCAGTTACAGGAAATTGTGCCTGTAACAAGCGGGATTTCAAAGGTTCATGGATGGCTGCAGTTTTCAGATGGAGAGCAGGATCGTCTGTATCCCATGCAAACACAGTTTGTAACGGTAGGTGAGGGGCAGATTTGTGTGTCTGCCACAGCCATGGTGGAGTTGGAATATGTATTTTTGTATGGAAGTGCAAAGAAAACCATTACCGTAGTGCCTCAGTTGCTCTGGGAGAATACCAGAAAAGAGTTCTCAGAGGCTGCATTTACTCTGGATGGAACCTATTTTGCAAGAACCAGAAGTCAGAAACTCGGGATAAGGACGGAAGTCGCAGATCCTTTGCGTTTGGCAGATGTGGACCGGAAAAAGCCGTTCGGTGTGAAGGTTCATGGTTTTTTCATGTGGATAACAGCTATATGTAGTCTTCCGATTATGTTAATGGAGGGATATTTGGCGCAAAAGGACTATTTTCCTTTGCAATTAGAAGGAAAGACAGCTAAGGGAAAAAAGGCTGTTATTTTTCATGCAAATAATAAAATTCGACGTTTTACGGGAGTATCTTTTAGTGTGCGTGAGTTTAAGACAAACTATTTTGCAAAAAAGTATGACCGGTATTGCAGACAGCAGGTAAGGCCGAATCAAGTGCTATTTTTGTCGGAACGGCGGGTAGAGGAAAATGGCAATTTGGATTTGGTAAGGAAGGCCTTGAAACAAGAGTCTCAAGTGGAAGTGGTGGAGTTTCTTGAGACGGCCACTGTGGATAAACTTTCCTTTGGACAGCTTCGCAGGGCTGCAAAGCTGGCAGCAGCTTCCAAGGTGATCGTGCTGGAGGATTTTTATCCCCAGCTCCATGCCCTGAATATTCGTAAAGAAACCAAGGTGGTACAGCTTTGGCATGCCTGTGGGGCATTTAAGACCTTTGGATTTACTAGATTGGGGAAAGCCGGGGGGCCGGAAGCAAACTTGGGGAATCACAGAAATTACGATCAGGTGTATGTAAGTGGATCCGGCATTGTGCCTTTTTATAGTGAAGCTTTTGCAATTCCCGAGAAAAATGTGCTTCCAATCGGTGTTCCAAGAACAGATATTTTCTTTGATGCCCATTACAAAGAATCCATGAAAGAAAAATGGTATGAGAAATACCCTGAATGGGTAGGGAAGAAAATGGTAATGTTTGCACCGACCTTTCGTGGGGCGGGAAATAAAGAGGCGTTTTATCCTTTTGAAATGATGGATATTGGAAGGTTTATGAAGTCCATGCCAGAGGATTGTATTCTTATTCTTAAGCATCATCCGTTTATCAAAGAAAAGATGGAAATTCCAAAAGAATATGAAAATCGAGTGTTCGATTTGAGTGAAGGGGCTGCCATCAATGAGTTATTATTTTTGACGGATCTGCTGATTACCGATTATAGTTCTTCTATTTTTGAGGCGGCATTGTTACGGATTCCCATGGTATTTTATGTGTTTGACAAAGAAGCTTACCTGGAAGAGCGAGATATTTATGGAGATTTTGATCAGTTTGTTCCTGGAAAACAGGCAAAGACACAGGAGGAACTGGAGCTGGTAGTGAAGGAAGTATTGGAGAAGGAAAAGAATACTGGGGACTTGGCTCAGTTTAGAGAGATGTATTTATCTGCGCTGGATGGAAATAGTACAAGGCGGGTGACAGAGCAGGTTATTGGTTTGATGAAATGATACTAGGGTCAAGAGGTCTGAACCCACATGAGCTTGCGGGGGTGTGGGTGAATGACCAGCCAAGTTGTTTATTATTGACCATATAATATATTCTGGCATTTTACGAATAGCCCCCTCTGTACTGCAACTATTTTACGAATGGCACTCTCTGAACAAAAACACGAAAGTACATAAAAAGTACAAAATTTATAGTTATTATGTTGCTTGTGAGTGAGATGTATATAGTTTCGTTGGAATGAACGAATCGGGATTTCGTCGTGAAAATCAATATGAAGGTGAAAAAATGAGCAAAAAAGAGTGATTCGGTGTACCGTATATAGCGGTGCAGTGAACACTCTTTTTTTGCTATATAGGAAAGTTCGTCCTATATAGCAAAAACGCTCCGCGAGGATGCGCACACTTTTGCAGATGTGTTTTGTCGCAAGAGCGACGCAAAAGTGGCGCTAGAGTTTTGCAAGCAAAACTCTTTTCTATATATAGGAAAGTTCGTCTCCTATATGCAGTAGCTTTCATACGATAAAAAGGTCGTCGCAAGAAAATATAATATATATGTAATAGAAATGTAATGATTATATGGTACAATGTACGAACATAGGAGTTTTATGCGATGAAGAGGATGTATCGCAAATAACTATGAAAATAAAATAGCGTGTGTTATGACAGAATACAAATAGGGGGTATGACTATGAAGCAAAAAAAAGGAACTGGTGTGAAGCAAAAAAGGGGAATAAGTGTTATTCAATCGTATATGATCGTAGGTTTGCTGCCGGTGATTGTTGTAGCGGTGGTGCTTACGGCGTTATCTTTGAGTTCGTTGACAAGCGAAATCAAAGAAGGCATGCGAAATGAATTGTCTATTTCGGCTATGAAGGTGGAGGAATATTTTTCTTATGACATAGTGAACAATGGAAAAGTGGACTATGATGAATACAGCGACCATGTATATATGGAGTCTCTAAAAGACAAGGGGCTTGAGCTTACTCTGTTCGAAGGAGATACCAGATTCCTTTCTTCTATCAAAAATGCAGATGGTTCTTATAATGAGGGAACACAGGCAAATGAAGAAATCTATAAGCGTGTATGTGTTGGGGAAGAGTATATGGCAGAGAATGTAGATATTAATGGGGAAGACTACATGGTATGCTACCGACCGATTTATGGAGCAGAAAATGAAGTTTGGGGCATGGCATTTTCCGGAAAATCCCAGCGTTCAGTGGATGAGGCGGTTAAGGCTTCGGTATCTCGTATTATAATTGTAGAAATTGTGTTTATGATTCTTATTGTGGTCTTTGTTTTGTTTGTGGGAAGAAGGCTTGGAATGTCCTTGAAAAAAACAAAGGAGAATATTAATTATCTTTCAGACGGAAATCTGGATGCAGATTTTAGCAATCGATGTATTATCCGAGATTTTAATGAGATTATGGTTGCCGGAGAGCATTTGCAAAATGCATTGGGAGATATTATTGGAAAAACAAAAGATGTTTCTGCTAATCTAAAAGTTGGGGCAGACAGAGTCAGGGAGATGGCAGAGTCCAGTCAGGTTGGTGCAAACCAGATTTCTGAAGCTATGGATGATTTGGCACAGGGAACCGTTGCCGTTGCAGAGAGTGTACAGAGCATTAGCGAACAGGTTTCAGAGATTGGAAATGCCGTAGAAAATATTTATGATAGTACAGACAAGCTGGTTGATATTTCTAATTCTATAAAAGGTGCCAATGAGGAAGCGCTGGATTATATTAATCGTGTTTCGACTTCTTCCGTGCAGAGTGTGGATGCGGTAAATGACATTGCAAAACAGATTGAAGATACCAATGCTGCCATTGAACACATTAAAGATGCAGTAGAGATGATTAGTTCTATTGCCAGTCAGACAAATCTTTTGGCACTGAATGCGTCTATTGAGGCTGCCAGAGCAGGAGAAGCTGGAAAGGGATTTGCAGTAGTTGCAGAAGAAATTAAGGTTTTGTCTGAACAGACCAATGCGTCTACAGCAGAGATCAATCAGAATGTTATGGAGATCGTTGGAAAGTCCCAAAAGAGTGTGGAACTGTCTGCTCAAGTTGCAGAGATTATTGGAAAGGAACAGGAATATATTCAGGAGACAAAGGAAAAGTTCGATATTCTGAATGGTGAAATTGGAGATTCAATTATAGAGATTGATGGCATTTCAGATAAGGTAAAACAGTTGAATGCGTCAAAAGAAACCATTACCAATGCGGTGGAAGATTTAGGAGCAATTTCTGAGGAGAATGCTGCAGCCAACGAGGAAGTCAGTGCTTCTGTAGAGGAGATTGCAGGATCGATTTCGGCTATTGCAGAAAGCAGCAAAGAGACAGATGAACATGCAGATCAATTGATTGAGAATGTGAACTACTTTAAGTAAAATAAAAATGAAAAACCTTACTGATTTTCAATAGGAATAGGAATGGAACATCGGTAAGGTTTTTGTTATAGAAAATACTTTGTAACAGTTTACATACCTGTAAACTGTTACAATACTTTCATAGAAAGTACAAAAAAAAGACATAAAAAGTACAAAAAGGGGGGGTAATATAATACTTGTGAGTGAGATGTATAAGTAATTCCTTAGGGAAAAAGAGTTTCTTCAAAAAAGTTTTCTTCGTGAAACATGAAAGTGAAAAAAATGACAAAAAAAGAGTTCTTTTGCAAATTATTTGTGAAAGGCTCTTTTTTTGTTCTATGGCAAACGGAACTAACGTAACTATTCCGCACCCTCTCCATTATATAGGGGTCAGAATAGTTACACTTAAACATTAAATTTTTATTAAATCTAAAAGTGGGATGTAGTAAATAAAAGGAAGAGTTGATATAATGGTAGACGGAATTGTCGGTAGGACTGGGAATTATTATAACGGTTCGGCTGAACTGTTACAAATTACTTATCCTACTTTCATGATTTATTCGATCTATGCAAAACAAGGTTCAGGAGGAGAACAGAATGTTATCAAAAATCAGCGTAAGAAAGCCCTATACGGTTTTAGTTGGGGTAGTATTGGTTTTGGTACTGGGATTTATGTCTTTTCGTAATATGAGCACAGATTTGCTTCCAGATATGGATTTGCCATATGCGATTGTTATGACTACATATCCGGGTGCCAGCCCAGAAGAAATTGAAACAGCAGTAACCAAGCCGGTTGAACAGGCCATGGCGAGCATCAGCAACATGAAGGAAGTCTCGTCCATATCCAACAGTAATGTGTCGGTGGTTATACTGGAATTCAATGAAGGAGCAGATATGAATACGGCCACCATTGATATGAGAGAGAGTTTGGATGCTGTGGCGGCCAATTGGGATGATGGGATTGGAAGTCCTACCATCATGAAGATCAATCCGGATATGATGCCGATTATTGTGGCAGCAGTAGATTGTGACAATATGAACGCATATGAACTGGCAGAAAAGCTGGATACCGATATTTTGCCGGATATCGAAAGTGTGGAGGGAGTAGCTTCGGTTACGACTTCAGGAGAGACCACTCAGCAGATTGATGTTATTATTCAGCAGGATAAGATTGACCAGGTCAATGAAAAGGTTCAGAAAGCCATTAAAGGTCAGTTTGTAGAGGCAGAAGAGGAACTTTCTGAAAAGCAGGATAAAATGGAAGATGGAAAGAGTCAGCTGGAAGAGTCTCAGAATGAGACAGCAGAAAAACTCGCAGAAGGAGCTGCAGAGATTGACAAAAACAGTGAGGAGATGAGAAACACCCTTGCTACTTTGAACAGCAATCTTGCAGATTTGGAGGAAAAAGAAACAACCTTAAAGAGTTCAGAAGAACAGGTTAATACAGGCTTGGCGCAGGTTGCAACGGGAAAGGCTCAGTTGCAGGCAACTATTAAGACTCTTACTGCAACTAAGAGTACATTGGAGCAGACACAATCAGGGTTGACAGCATTGAGAGAGCAGGAGACTGCATTGAATGCTGCAATACAGGTGTCTGGAGAAAATACAGAGCTGCGTACGAAGCTACAGGCAGTGCAGGCACAGATCAATAACATTGTGACCCAGCTTACAGCCCAGGGAATTACAGAGGCGGATCTTCCAAATAAGATTAAGGAAGTGACGGAGGGTCTTTCCCAGGCACAGAGCAGTCTTACAGAGATCGAGACACAGGAAGCCACTTTGAAGAAAAGTCAGAAAGAAATTGCCGAAGGCAGGAAACAGATTGCTGCCGGCAAGGAGCAGATTTTATCTGCAAAAGAGCAATTGGAAGCTGGTCAGATCAGTTTAGCAGATGCGAAAAAAGAATTGAACAAACAATCGGTATTAGCAGCCATTCAGCTTAGTGTGGCAAATGTGGACGTAAACAATGGTGCGACTGCACTTACAGAGGGAGAGAAATCCCTTGAAGATGCAAAAGAAACTGCATTGGATAATGCTGATTTAGGTAACATTATTACCAAGTCTATGATTGAAGGTATCTTAACGGCAGAGAACTTTGATATGCCTGCCGGATATGTGACAGAGGATAATGTTTCTTATTTGGTGAAAGTAGGAGAGGAAATTGGCTCACAGGAAGATTTAGAAGAGCTGGTCATCTGTGACATGGGTATTGATGGATTGAAGCCGATTCGATTGTCAGATGTGGCAGATATTGCAGTTACGGATGATGGGGAAGATTCTTACACAGTGGTAAATGGAAATCAGGCCGTTGCTATTGTGCTTGAGAAGGCTACCGGATATTCAACCGGTGATGTTACAGACCGTGTATTAGAGAGATTTGAACAGATTGAAGAGGAAAATGAAGGTACTCGAATCAGTGTTTTGATGGATCAGGGTGTATACATTGACATGGTGGTAGATTCGGTAATTCAGAACCTGTTGTTAGGTGGATTGTTTGCCATCATCATTTTATTCCTGTTCCTAAAAGACCTGCGACCAACCTTAATCGTTGCCTGTTCGATTCCGCTTAGTGTGATCGCGGCAGTGGTAATGATGTATTTCAGCGGAGTGACCTTGAATGTAATTTCTCTTTCCGGTCTTGCTCTCGGTGTTGGTATGCTGGTGGATAACTCAGTGGTGGTAATTGAGAATATCTTCCGTATGAGAAACGAGGAAGGTGCGGATTTGCGTACTGCATGTATTGAGGGTGCAAAACAGGTAACAGGAGCTATTATTGCATCTACATTGACTACAGTATGTGTATTTGCTCCAATCGTCTTTACAGAGGGAATTACGAAACAGTTATTTGTGGATTTGGCATTAACATTGGCATATTCCTTATTAGCAAGTTTGGTAGTCAGTCTGACTTTAGTACCTGCTATGGCACAGGGCTTGCTTCGCAAGGAAAAGGTACACAAAGAAGGATTTATTTATCGTCTTCAAAATGGATATGCAGCAATATTGAAGAAATTGTTGCATAAGAAAGCGATCGTGTTGATCAGTGCATTGGTATTGTTGATCGCGTTTGTAGGTTTGGCATTTTCAAGGGGTACCTCGTTTATGCCAGCTATGGGAAGTACGCAGATGACAGCTACCATTACAAAGCCGGAAGATTCCAAGATGACTGATAAGGAACTGTATGAGGAATGCGATAAGGCTATGGAGAGAATTCTTGAGATAGACGGCGTGGATATTGTAGGTGCTATGGCTGGTGCCAATAGTACCATGTCTATGATGTCTTCTTCCGGAAATAGCCAAATTAGTGTGTATATTTTGTTGAAGGAAGATAATGAGAGAAGTAATGCGGAAATAAAAGAAGAAATGATGGCATGCACAGAGGATCTGAATATGGAACTGTCTGTGGAAGCGTCTGCTATGGATATGAGCAGTATGATGGGTTCTGGTATTTCGTTGCAGATTAAAGGTAAAGATTTAGATAAGTTACAGAAGGTTGTCAAGGATCTTACAGCTAAGATAGAGGGTGTAGAAGGGGTAGATTCTGTTACAAATGGCATGGAAAATGCAGACAAAGAGATTCGTATTACGGTAGATAAGGATAAGGCTATGGAATATTCACTTACTGTGGCACAGGTATTCCAGCAGGTATACGCAAAGGTTGCAGATCCAAAGAATGCCACCACCTTATCCACGGATACTGACGATTTCGATGTGTATGTATCAAGCGAACAGGATGAGAAATTGTCCAGAAAAGACTTGGAAAAAATGAAGATCACTTATACAGATACTTCTTCACAAAAGACAAAAGAAGTTAAGCTTGGAAAGATTGCAAATTTCGCTCTTGCAGAATCTCCTTCTAGCATTAATCGTGTGGGACAGACCAGATATATGACAGTTAGTGTTACCATTGCAGATGGATATAATGTAGGTTTGGTCAGTAAAGACGTAAATAAAGCCATCGAAGATTATGAAATGCCGGAAGGATATACCTTGCATTCTACTGGTGAGGATGAGACAATTAATGAGTCTATGGGACAGGTAGTGCTGCTGATGGTTGTAGGTGTCCTGTTCATGTATTTGATCATGGTAGCCCAGTTCCAGTCATTGTTATCACCATTCATCATTTTGTTTACCATTCCGTTGGCATTTACCGGTGGATTTATGGGCTTGTACTTTAGTGGAAGTGAAGTTAGTGTAATCGCATTGATCGGTTTCGTTATGCTGGCTGGTATTATTGTAAATAATGGTATCGTGCTGGTAGATTATATTAACCAGCTTCGTGCAAGTGGAATTGAGAAATATGAGGCCATTGTGACCGCAGGACGTATTCGTCTCCGCCCAATCTTAATGACTGCTTTGACGACTATTTTAGGTTTGTTACCGATGTTAGTAAGCAAAGATAGTGGTTCGGATATGATGAAGCCTATGTCTATTGTAACCATTGGTGGTCTGGTATATGGAACTTTGCTTACTTTGTTTGTGGTTCCATGTATCTATGCAATCCTTAACAGAAAATCCGATGCAAAGTTTGTAGAAGATGCAAGAGAGTAGAATTGGAAGGAAAGCTAGGGAATTTGAACCGTAGAAAAGTGAGGATAGGGAGAACCAGATGAGACAGAATATTGTACAGGAGATACAGGCACACTTAATGGAATTGCAGGATTTGCAATATAGAGAGTTTCATGCAAAGCTGATCCCAACGGTAGAGAAGGACACCATTATTGGTGTCCGTGTGCCGACACTCAGGGCTTATGCGAAAGAATTGAAAAAGCATGAGGATATCCAATTGTTTTTTCAGGCATTGCCTCATAGGTATTTTGAGGAAAACAGCCTGCATATGATTCTGTTGTTGCTGGAGAAAAAGGATTTCCAAAAGTCCATAGAGCAGCTTGAGGCATTTTTGCCTTATGTAGATAACTGGGCTACCTGTGATTACGGTGTACCAAAGTTTTTTGCAAAGCATAAAGAAGAATTGATTCATATTGTGTATGGATGGGTGGATTCGGAGCATGTCTATACCAGAAGGTACGGCATTCATGCGTTGATGCAGCTTTATTTGGATGAAGATTTTAAGGTGGAATATCTGGATAAGGTAGCTAGCATTCGTTCTGAAGAATATTATGTGAATATGATGATCGCATGGTATTTTGCAACTGCATTGGCAAAGCAGTATGACAGTGCGTTGCTCGTTCTCTTGGAACATAGATTAGATAACTGGACGCACAATAAGACCATACAGAAAGCCTGCGAGAGTTATCGGATCACGAAGGAGCAGAAGGCATATCTTCGTACTTTGAAAGTGAAGTAGGTATCAGGGGGCAAAAGGTATTTTGATCCCAATGATACTTGGAGGGGCCCAAGGACATTTACCCGTATTAGAGCAAGCTCATGTGGGTTCAGACTTTTTGAACTTGGTATCATATCATGGAATATAGATAGGAATACAAAAAGCACGAAATCTTCCGAAATGGATCTTTCGTGCTTCTGTATTTATCGGGATAGACTAAAATCCGGAGAAAATTCTGCCAATTCATTAATCTCTTCTTTTGCCATAATGAAACAATCCAAAGCAACTGGTGAAAAAGCACCTACATTGCCATTGACGATTTCCTCCACAGCAGCATGATGAGAAAATGGAGTGTGGAAATCGGTTCTGGTAACCAAGGTGTCATAAGCATCTGCAATGCCTACAATCTGTGCTGCAAAAGGAATGGCGTCTCCAAATACTTTGTTCGGGTATCCCTCTCCATCATAGCGTTCATGATGATACTTGCAAATATCATAGCAGTAGTGATAGAATTTCTGGTCTTTAATGTTAGAAAAACATTCCAGAATTTCACAACCAATGGCCGGATGGCTCTGAACAATATGGGTTTCCTCAATTGTCCGTGTGTCTGCAGGTTTGATTAAGATGTCATTGGAAATAGCCAACTTACCAATATCATGCAATACACTGGCGCGCACAATGGCATCCACGTCCTCTTTTGTCAAACCAAGCTCCGGATGAAGTTCCAGGGCATAATGAAGCATAAGACCGGTAAAAGTTTTTACACGGGAAGAATGTTCTTTTGATTCTGGTGTATGGAACTCTACAATCTTACCAAGTCCTTCAATCAATACATTATTGCTCTCTTTGATCTCAGCAGCCTGTTCTGCAATCTGTTTTGTCTTTTCCTGTACTAAGTCTTCAATATGATTTTTGTGCTGGTACAAATCCACAATGTTCTTTACACGACGCATAACTATTCGTTCTACATATGGTTTGTAAATTACATCAGCCGCACCTAAATCGTAGGCATTGGCTTCGGTTTCTGCGGAAGATTCTGAGGTGATCAAAATGATCGGAACCTGTTCCATCATCTGTCTGTCCTTCATGTATTGCATCACTTCAAATCCATCCTTCACAGGCATCAATAAATCCAACAAAAGACATGCAACTGTATCTCCATGTTCTTCCAGATAATCAATGGCCACTTGTCCATTTTCAGCTTCAGCCACCTTGTATTGCTCCTTAAACATTAAGGAAAGCAACGCACGGTTCATTTTCATATCATCCGCAATTAATAGTGTGTCACGTATAGCCATGTATAACCCCTCCTCTAATACAGATATGCCTGCTGGCAGGCATTACAAGAAATGCATATCAGTCTGCAAGAAGCATCCCCACTGACAGCATTTCAGTAATAAACGTTTCTTTTGTAGTTCCATTATACTTTACTTGGGAAAAAATGTATATCTTTTTTTAATATAACTAGGATGACTGGATAACAGTTCAGCCGGGGGCTGTTCTGTTACATGACTGGTTCTATTTGTCACGCACATCATCTTCAAACAGATAGTCTTTACCATGCAATTTTATAATAGCAATTTAAAAAGTGACTTTTGACACCCAATAAAGCAAAAAAGCCCTAGATAATAGGAATTTCCTGCTATTTAGAGCCTTCACATTGGGTTGGTGGTTAAAATACATCTTCCATACGTTCTTCAATAATGGAAAATGGTGCCGGTCCAACGTCCAGTAAAAATGTATGGAATTCTTTGATATCAAATTGTTTTCCAGCAGATTTTTCTGCTTTTGTGTAAAGGTCTTTCATCTCAAAATAACCAATCACATATTGGAGATAGTTTCCAGGATCATCCACTACAATATCGTAAATGGAATCTGCTACCTCTGTGTCGGTAATGCCATAATTAGACAAGTAGTCCACTAAGTCTGTTTTGGACCAGCAATCGTAATTTACGCCAATATCGATGGTGGCATACATACAGAGATTGAATTCCTCGTAGGCTTTTGCGTAGTCAGCAAGATTTTTATCAAGACCAGCCATAGAAAAGGAATACAATTCACAGTAGGTAGCCCAGCCTTCGCTATATCCACCGTAGTTAAGTAAGGTTCGGATAGGAGCTGGTTTTTGTTGTTCGTAGTATACGGTTTGCAACAAATGGCCTGGGTATCCCTCGTGGGCCAAAGTAGGAAATAAATTCTGTGCTCCATTTTCTTTGGAACCGTTGATGTAAATACTGTTCTCCGTAAAATTATCCAATGGCGGTGTTAAGTAAAAAGCAGGGCTAACATAGTCCTCCAAGGATTCGTCTACATACTTGATGGTGTAGTTCACATCTTCTAAGGCCGGAAAATCTTCTTGAGATTCCTGTTCCAAATAAGGAACAATCTCGTCGGGATCTTCTTTCGGGTATTTCATTTCTATATATTCTTCATAAATATCTGTATCATGGTCTTTGTTGTAGGCGGTTTCGGCGGAAGCAACAACTTTGATGGCATCTTTTTGTGCAGTTTCTAAACGTTTTTTCATTTCTTTAATTGTCATATCAGATCCGGTGGTTGCCTGTGCCATTTCTTCGTAGAAGGCTTTTCCCTTCGGGAGATTTCCAATGCCACCTTCATAAGTTCCCGTTCCCTTTAATTCTGTGAGAGTAGTAATTAAAGTTTCGTAAGCGGGAATCACATTTTCTAAAATTGCTTTCTTATTTTTCTTTTTATAGATAGTCTTTTCCTCTTTGGAGAGCCAGTCAAAGTGTTCCACTTTTTCGTTGAAAGTTTTTATTAACAGATTGTCTTTTGGCTGTTTGATAAAATCTTTACACTGGGAAATAATGTTGTCCGCGTTTTTATCGCTCATAAAAAGTCCGGCTTCCGATTTTTCTTTTTCATAATCTGAAATTTGCACAAAATATTCGTCTACCACGGAAAGAAGCTGCAGATAATCCTCTATATCGTCGGTATCTTTTATATTATACTCGGATAAAAGAGTGGGAAGCTGTGCCTGCATACCGGTGGCACTACTTAAGGCTTCCCCATAGTAATTATAATCTTCCTCATGGTCGGACACCGCATAATAATCTTTCAGCACATCATAAGTAAGTTGCTGTTCTTCCGTTAGGCAATTGTAATCGAACTGGTCTAATTGTGCATTTACATTTTCTGCATAAGCCAACTGTTTCTTGGAAGCTTCCAATCCGTATTCTCCAAATGTAGGGGTAAAGTCTGTAATGCCGTAATCTTCAGGATTGCTTAAGGTATAATTAAGTGTAATACTGTCGCTTTGTACCTCTTTTCGAAAAATCTCATCCGTAAGAGTATCAAAAAACTGCTGCTGTTTCTTAGCAGTGGCACTATTTGGGTCCAACTGTTTCTGGAGGGAAAATTTACCACAGCCGGAAAGAGAAATACAGACAGGAAGCAGGCAGATTCCTGCAAGGATTCGTTTGTTTGTTTTGTTTGATAATATTGTAAACACTGTGTGCTCCTTTCTCAAAATGTACTAATATAAATATATCGACACAGAGATGAAAATATGTTACGGAAAGAGAGAGAAAAAAGAAGTTATCCCTGGCTGAATTGTTACAGTTACAATGTGACGGGAATGGAAGTTGTTACGATTTGTTTAAATTAATATGAAATTATGGAAGAAAAGGAATGGGAATAAATTATGTGGTACAATGGTTCAGGGAGAGCACCTGAGGATGGTACCTTTTGATTTGCACGAGTAACGTGTCAGTTACAGTTCGTACAAAATGGATGCAGCACAGAACAGGAAATTCATGACTATATTTATACGGTTGCAGATATACTAAAGGGAAGTAAAATATATGGCGTTGACGCAAATACAGGACTTATCTTTGGGGATAAAGATCTGACAGGAGAGACTTACCTTTCCGATGATAGTAACATTACATATGAAAAAATCAATGAAATGATCAGCAATGAGGAAATGGGAGTAATGGAGCTGGTGAAAGGCAAATATGTGCTGATACAAAATGTGCCGGGAACCCAAATGTATATGGTATTTGAAGCAGACAAAGGAACTGTTTTGTCAGAACTTCAAGTGATCAAAACTTCCTTTGGATTTTCAAGTACCTTTGGTATTTTGTTATTATGTGTGATGACTTTTGTTCTGGTCCAATATGGATTAAAACCAATCGGAAAACTGAAGGAAGGAATTAAGAGAATTCAGAAGCTGGATTTTTCTGAGGAGATTTCCGTACAGAGCAATGATGAGATTGGAGAGATGGCCGGATTGTTAAATGAAATGGCGCTGAGTATCCAGTCGGTAGTTTCCAATATAAAAGGAACCGCTTCTCAGATTAATAGCAATGCAGATGAAAATGCAGAGACTGCACAGACTTTAGCAGAACAGACCAATCTTCTTTCTTTAAATGCCAGTATAGAGGCCGCTAGAGCTGGAGAAGCTGGAAGAGGTTTTTCAGTTGTGGCCGGTGAGATTCAGACATTGGCAACGACCTGTTCCGATTCGGTTTTGAAAATTAGTGAGACAACAGAAAATATCAAGAACCTGGTGGATATTGTTTTGGACAAGGCGAAACAGAGCAATGCTGCAGTGATTGCAGATAGTGAGGCTGTAGAGCAAACAGACGAGATATTCAAAGACATACAAAAAAATGTCAAACAGATTCAGGAGGTTATGGTTACCGTAAGTGGGGCTTTCCAAAAGGTGGAACATACTGCATCTGACATGGCAGCAAATACCGAGGAACAGACTGCCAGCACCTGGATCACCAGCTTTCACGGTTTACGGGAGTATAAATCTTTTGGCCTTCGTTCTTAAAGCATGGTGCATAGGATGCGTGATGTGGGCATATAATGACAGGAACACAATAGGACGGAAAATGGTATGTTGATCAAAATATCGACTTTGCTAATGCCAATGATCGTATTCTATATTGTAGGATACGGGTTGATTTCCAATGTGTCTATCTTTGAGGTTTTTGTGCGCGGGGCAAAGGATGGCATCAAGGTGGTGGTGGAAATCCTGCCAACTTTGATCGGGCTTATGGTGGCAATTGGTGTGCTGCGGTCTTCCGGAGTGTTGGAGGCGGTGGCAAATGGAATCGGATGCTGTCTGAAAGGGGACTTATTTCCAAAAGAATTGGTGCCTCTGGTTCTGATCAAAATGATATCCTCCTCTGCGGCAACCGGTTTATTGCTGGACATTTATGAAAATTACGGAACCGATTCCAGAATAGGTATGATGGCATCGGTTCTTATGAGCTGTTCGGAAACCATTCTTTATACCATGGCAGTCTATTTTGCGGCCGCTAAGATAAAAAAGACCAGATATACCATGGCAGGAGCTTTGGTGGCTACTGCGGCAGGGGTTTTGGCCACCATATGGCTGGTATAAGGTGTGTGTTGTTACAGTTCACATACCTGTGAACTGTAACTAACTGTTACCTAGGCAAAGAACAGCGTTGAAAAAGAGGTTGACAGATGCAAAATATTGGAGTATCCTAAGAAAAGTGAAACATGAAAATAAAGCAGAAACCTGCGATTGAGAAGAGTAGCAGATAGAGAGGATTTTCAGAGAGCGGCCGGTTGGTGAGAAGGCGCAAAACCACTATGTGTGAATGGGCTCATAAGGGCGGAAAGAAAGGCGTAAGCTTAGTAATATCCGACGTAACTCCTACGTTACAGGGAGAGCGTGTTAGAATGCACGTATTGAGAGCATGCTTTTGCATGAACATAGGTGGTACCGCATGAGAATGATAATTGTCTCTTGTCCTATTTTTATATAGGGCAGGAGATTTTTTATTTTATAAGATTATGGTGTCAAAAGGTTACTTTTATAATAGCTTAACAAAATATAGGTTTTGCACCCTAATTGTTACAGAAAAAAGGAGGAAATCACATGTCAAAAGGAAGATTTGGAGTGCATGGTGGTCAGTACATTCCAGAAACATTGATGAATGCCATGTTAGAGTTGGAGGAAGCGTATAACAAATATAAGGATGATCCGGAGTTTAATGAAGAATTGAAAACCATGTTAAATGAATATGCAGGACGTCCAAGCAGATTGTATTACGCAGAACGCATGACAAAAGATTTAGGTGGAGCAAAGATTTACCTAAAGAGAGAGGATCTGAATCACACAGGTTCCCATAAGATCAACAATGTAATTGGGCAGATGCTTTTGGCTAAGCGTATGGGAAAGACAAGAGTAATTGCTGAGACAGGAGCAGGACAGCATGGTGTGGCAACTGCAACCGTAGCGGCTATGATGGGCATGGAATGTGAGATCTACATGGGAAAAGAAGACTGTGAGAGACAGGCATTGAATGTGTACCGTATGCGTCTATTAGGTGCCAAGGTACATCCGGTTACTTCCGGAACTGCAACTTTGAAAGATGCAGTATCCGAAACCTTCCGTGAGTGGACAGCCAGAATTGAGGATACCCACTATGTATTAGGTTCTGTCATGGGGCCATATCCATTTCCGAATATTGTCCGTGATTTCCAGTCGGTGATCAGTAAAGAAATCAAAGAGCAGATTTTAGAAGCAGAAGGCAGACTTCCGGATGCAGTCCTTGCCTGCGTGGGTGGCGGTTCCAATGCAATCGGAGCATTTTACAACTTTATTGAGGACAAAGAAGTTCGCTTGATCGGTTGTGAGGCAGCAGGAAGAGGAATCGATACCTATGAAACTGCAGCAACCATTAACACCGGAAGACTTGGTATCTTCCACGGAATGAAGTCCTACTTCTGTCAGGACGATTATGGACAGATCGCACCGGTATATTCCATTTCGGCTGGTTTGGATTATCCTGGTATTGGACCGGAGCATGCGTACCTGCATGACATTGGAAGAGCAGAGTATGTGGCAGTAACCGATGATGAAGCAGTAGAAGCCTTTGAGTATCTTTCAAGGATCGAAGGAATTATTCCTGCCATTGAAAGTGCACATGCAGTGGCACATGCAATGAAAATTGCAAAGACGATGAGCAAAGATCGGATTATGGTAATTAACATTTCAGGACGTGGTGACAAGGATTGTGCAGCAATCGCTCGCTACAGAGGGGAGGATTTATATGAGTAATATAGCAAAGGCATTTGAGAATGGAAAGGCATTTATTCCGTTTATCACATGTGGAGATCCCACTTTAGATACCACAAAGCAGGCCGTACTTGAGATGGTAAAAGCAGGTGCAGATTTGATCGAATTGGGAATTCCATTTTCGGATCCTACTGCAGAAGGACCGGTCATTCAGGAGGCAAATATTCGCGCCCTTAAGAACCAGGTGACAACAGATGATGTATTCCAGATGGTAAAAGAACTTCGTGAGACAGTGACTATCCCAATGGTATTCATGACTTATGCAAATGTAGTATATTCCTATGGCGCTGAGAAATTTATGAAAAAATGCCAGGAAGTTGGAATTGATGGAATTATTCTGCCGGACATTCCTTTTGAGGAAAAAGAAGAATTTGATGGTATCTGTCAGGAATACGGGATAGACTTAGTTTCTATGATCGCGCCTACCTCAGAAGAGAGAATTGGTATGATCGGGAAAGAAGCGAAGGGATTTGTATATTGTGTTTCTTCCTTAGGTGTGACTGGTGTCCGTACCAATATTACGACAGATATCGGAGCCATGGTACAGAAAGTAAAAGAAGTAAACGACATTCCATGTGCAGTCGGTTTTGGTATTTCCACTCCGGAGCAGGCAGAAAAAATGGCAAAACAGGCAGATGGTGTCATTGTTGGTTCGGCTATTGTAAAGTTATGTGCAGCCCACGGAGAGAAAGCACCTGCTGAGATCGGTAAGTATGTAAAATCTATGAAAGAAGCCTGTCTTCGTGCATAACCACTAACCCCTTAATCATAGTAATGAAATGAAAGAAGAGCCTGTCGCAAAAGCGACAGGCTCTTTCCATTACAACCGTATGGTTCTATTCAAATTATAACTGAGGACCAGCTGCAACTAATGCCTTACCAGCATCGTTTGTTGTATACTTAACAAAGTTCTTGTTAAATCTAGCAGCAAGATCCTTTGCTTTTGTCTCCCATTCAGAAGCATCAGCATAAGTATCACGAGGATCTAAGATCTTAGGATCTACGCCTGGAAGCTCTGTAGGAACTTCAAAGTTGAACATTGGAATAGTCTTTGTAGGAGCTTTTTTGATATCTCCGCTAAGGATCGCATCAATGATACCACGAGTATCTTTGATTGTGATTCTCTTTCCAGTTCCGTTCCATCCAGTGTTAACTAAGTAAGCCTTAGCTCCGCTCTTCTCCATCTTCTTAACAAGTTCTTCTGCATACTTAGTAGGATGTAACTCTAAGAATGCCTGTCCGAAACAAGCTGAGAATGTTGGTGTAGGCTCAGTAATTCCACGCTCTGTACCGGCAAGCTTAGCAGTAAATCCTGAAAGGAAGTAGTACTGTGTCTGCTCTGGTGTAAGGATAGATACTGGAGGCAATACTCCAAATGCATCAGCTGAAAGGAAGATTACGTTGTCAGCTGCAGGACCTGCAGAAACCTTATTTACAGTAGAAGCAATCTTCTCGATGTGGTCGATTGGGTAAGATACACGAGTGTTCTCTGTAACGCTCTTATCTTCGAAATCAATCTTTCCGTCAGCTGCAACAGTAACGTTCTCAAGAAGAGCATTTCTTCTGATCGCATTGTAGATGTCTGGCTCAGACTCTTTATCAAGACCGATAACCTTAGCGTAGCAACCACCTTCAAGGTTGAATACACCGTTGTCATCCCAACCATGCTCGTCATCACCGATCAAAAGACGCTTAGGATCTGTGGAAAGTGTAGTCTTACCTGTTCCTGAAAGACCGAAGAAAATAGCTGTATGCTTTCCGTCCATATCTGTGTTAGCAGAACAGTGCATAGAAGCGATTCCCTTAAGTGGTAAGTAGTAGTTCATCATAGAGAACATACCCTTCTTCATCTCTCCGCCGTACCATGTATTGATGATAACCTGCTCTTTTGATGAAATATTGAAAGCAACACAAGTCTCAGAGTTAAGACCTAATTCTTTGTAGTTCTCAACCTTAGCCTTAGATGCATTGTAAACGATGAAATCTGGCTCAAAGTTCTTTAATTCTTCTTCTGTAGGCTGGATGAACATATTTGTTACGAAATGTGCCTGCCAAGCTACTTCCACGATGAAACGAACTGCCATACGAGTATCTGCATTTGCACCACAGAAAGCATCTACTACGAAAAGCTTCTTGTTTGAAAGCTCTTTCTTAGCTAAATCCTTAACAACTGCCCATGTGTCTTCTGTCATTGCATGGTTGTCATTTGGATATTCTGGTGTATCCCACCATACAGTATCCTTAGAGTTCTCGTCCATAACGATGTACTTATCTTTAGGTGAACGTCCTGTAAATACACCTGTCATAACGTTAACAGTGTCAAGCTCTGTGTTCTGGCCTACTTCATAACCTTCAAGACCAGCCTTTGTCTCTTCTTCGAATAATACTTCATAAGAAGGATTGTAAACGATTTCTGTTGTTCCAGTAATTCCATACTTACTTAAATCAATTGCTGCCATGTAATTAACCTCTTTTCTTTTAATATAGTGAAAATGATAGTCACAACTGGATGCACATATAAAAATGCATAAGCTGTGATAAAACATACCTTCTGGCGAAGGTAAATGCATCATTCTAAGAAATGGGATACCCACTCTCTCCCTGTTAAGTATACATAATTCGGGTAAATTAATCAATAAAAATTATGCCTTCTGGCAATTGTTAACACTTGTTATGTTACAGCTACACTAATGATCCTTCAAGAAATCTTGACATATAAGATCACTTATTTTCTCTTTATACTTAATAATGTCCTCTTTTTTTCCATAAATTAATTCTGAATATGGTTTTTCATTATTTCGAGTTTTTCTAAAAATTAAATCGACATCTTTGGTCTTACTTGCTTCTAATTCATTTCCTTTTAATAAAGATTTTGGACGACCAGAAACTGCAAATCCTAATGTAAATTTGTTATCTGATGTGGCAAATGCACACTCTATCTTATTTTTTTAAAGTTGTCCTCTGCAACTAATTTTTGAGTAAACAGGTTAACCATATCTGGTAAAACCTTTATTTTCTTTCTTACAGAACCTTTCACATTTTTTTCAGACTGGTTAGGTTTGATAAAATCAAAATCCGTTTCTTCTAATTCCTTGTTATAACACTTATCAAAAAATGCTTCTGCGGCCAAATCTGTATGTATTCCAATTAGATGTAAATAATTGCTTTTATCCGATTTGATTATATGATAATAATCATCAAAAGCTTCTGAACAAACTAAATATTCAAAATCAACAAAATTGGTTTTATAGAGCTTTGCATTACGGATTGCTTCATTTTTCACTCTTTCTTTGAAACTTGTAGTAGTATCCATTTGTCCTCCTATGTAAAAAGAGGAATGATAAATATCATTCCTCTTGCGATTTTTAGTAGTTTTCTCTACGCTTGAATGGGTTTAAGGTCTCCAGTCCGACCACTTGGTATGGTTTTAAGTCTTATACCCGACATATTATCATTATATCATTAATTAACAATCTTATACCCAAGGCTATATAAATATCATATGACAAAAATTATATATTGTCAATCTTTTAGACCAATTAGTATTTGTATTTTTTTGGTGATTTTTTGTATAACATTACCCCTAGTATCATAACGTTGCTATTTGGAAGAAAAAGAGATACCATAAGAATTAATGAAAAGTATGGAGGTGGAACATGTGAAGATACGGGGAAAGTTAGTTTGTTCTTTTTTTATTATTACCGTATTGCCCAGTATTTTGTTATTTGGAACGGTACATAGAGTTCGTCAGTATCAGAGTCAGTTTATTATGGAACTGGATAAGGAAACAGTGGAATCAGGAGTATTCGAGAATATGGATGAGGAATTGGAAGCGGTCTATATCGTAACCAAAAAGGACGGTGGGGAAATTGCCATGAAAGCTCCCTTAACTACCATAGAAGGATATACAGAAGGAATTTTGGATGGTGTGGCAGCTACGCCGGAAAAACAGGAAAAATATCTTCGTATCATTTACCAGAAAGCAAAAGAAATGGCTGCGCTGGTGGATGAATTATCACTTAGTGCAAAAATAGAAAATGGGATCGTGCCATATCACATCCAGAATATTTCCGTGGGGGATTATTTTGGGGATTGTGTGGATGAATTGCGTGAAGAACTGGGGGAACAGGGGATAACTTTGGAGTATGAAAACAAAGTTGCCCTGTCAGAATGCGTACAGACAGATCCGGAGCAGCTTAGACGGGTAATCAACAATATTGTTGGCAATTCCGTGAAATATTTTGACAAGTCAAAGAGAAAAATCAGTATTGTCATAGAGGATGAAGAAAACCGGGAAGAGCCATGGGATTATGAAGAAATGGAAATGTCACAATTAAATGACGGAAGGAGACAGAGCCATGAGTAAGATATATTTTTGATGGAACATCCCAATCGGGTATTTTCCAAAGAGGAACTGTTTCGGGAAATCTGGGACATGGATTCCATCGGGGATATCGCTACGGTGACCGTACATATCAAGAAAATCCGGGAGAAGATAGAGGCGAAGAGTTCAAAGCCTCAGTATGTAGAGACCATATGGGGAGTGGGGTACCGGTTTAAAGTACAAAGAAAAATACATATATGAACTGCTAGGTTAGTTTCTAATTTGGCAGTTATACTTTTTTTATATCAAAATTATAGCATCTTTCTTCAACTACATTACCTTTGTCATCCAGAATAGACAGCATATGATATATTCCCCATTCTGTAAACTCTAGGTTCATAACACTCCCGTCCAGAAATTCGTAATGAAATTTTCTTGGAATTAAATATGTTTCTGAAAAATTCCTGTACAATTCTAACGATACATCATTTATATTAGGTGCTTCACAGCATGTAAGTAAATCATCCTTAGTAAGCATTAAAACTTCCTTTCACATATAGTGTCCTATAACTTAAAAGAGGTACCTGCTAGCAGATACCTCTTAACATTCTAATCAATGGACAGCGCTCTGTACAACAGAGAATCTTTTATGGTATATTTTTGTCCCCCAATAGGGATGATGAGCTGTCCCGTTCAAAGATAAAATTATTGTAAATGGCTGGACATTTTCACGGTGTGCGCTTTCACACTAGGCTCAAGAAAACTTCGCCAAGTGTTCAATGTGTCTTCATTACAACCTTACCGGCTATGCCAGTATATATGCAACCTATACTTTATCCGCAAGCGCAACGGGACAAGTTACACATATACTGGCGCACCTATGTAAGTGTTCAGAGGGTGCAATTCGAAAAATGCCAGATAAACAGAATGGGCGAAATATTACAAAAGTATTAAGCACTTAACAAAGAGTTAATTTGCTATGCTATAGTATTCTGTCCTATAATTACATTAGAATAGGTGTCACTGTGCAATTCAAAGAGGAACTGTAACTGTGACAGCATGGATTTTCGTATAAAAAAGAGTACATAGTATAGAGGTTACATAACAGTTCAGCCGGAGGCTGTCCTGTTACGATTTTACAACAAGTTACAACGGGGGGAATGAGTTATGACAGAACAAAAGAAATGCAAAGATGGATGGAATGGAGCAACGAGGAAAGGTACGAAAGGTGGGGTTCTTTTGAACAAACTGGGTCAGGTACTGCAAAAGAATAAGTGGAAAATCGGAATCGGGGTAATTGCCATGGTATTGTGTGTATCAGGGGTAATTGCGTCGAACTTTTGGCGTGCGCAGGCTGTGGATCCGAAAGCCAGCATCGTGGCTTATGGAGATAAGAGTGAGACGAATCTGCGAGTGTCCCAGCTTTTAGAGGTGGTTACGGAGAATATGGAAGCACCGCTCACCTATGAATACTCTGTGGATAGTGAGGAATCTGGGCGTTTGTATGTTGGTGCAGATTCGCCTACCATGGTTAGCGGTCAGAGTATTTATGGAGATTCCAGATATCTCTATGCAAAAGGAAATACCGGGTGGACGGGAACCATTCATGTGAAGGTAACCGATAGGGACGGAAAAACTGCCAGCTGCACTTATGAAAACTTGGAAAAGGCAAATCTGACCAAGGACTTAAAATCTACCGCATACGGAATGTTTGCAGGGGAGAAGAAAGACTTGCGCCAGGTCATAGAAAAAGCAGGTGTGCTTCATGTAAATTGTGCCAACACCAGTGTGACCGCTGCCGCTGTGACGGTGACAGAGGGAAGTATCTTTGCATTGGAACCAAAGGAAAAAGAGTATCCGGTATCCGGTGGAAAGATAAAAACAAAGTATTGTATGATCGAGGCAACTGCAGAACCGGAGGATACAAAGGAACAGAAAGTAAGTGTATTGTTGTCAAAGAAGGGCTGTAGCTACCACGGTACTACCGATGGAAGTGCTGGCGTTTCTGTGCGTATTTTCAAAAAACCGACACTTACCGCCAATAGCTCAGTTGGAGCTCACAGCGTGACCCTGACTGGCGGAGAAGAGGGCGTGGTATATTACATAAACGGACAAGGAAAAAAATGGGAAAATGGCACCACTGAGTTGGAGTTTAATAATTTACAGGAAAATACTACTTACAGTGTAGCTTGTACCTATACTTACCAGGATGAAGCAAATAAAAACAAGACGGCTGTGGCTTACACAGAGATAAAGACACCGGAAGAAGTGGTGGTAAACTTTGACACCAGAGGGATCGGAACTTCTGTGGCATCTCAGACTGCTATTAAAGGACAATCCATCACAGCACCAACGAAACCAACAGCAGATGGTTATATTTTTGCAGGATGGTATAGGGATTTGGCTCGTACACAGCAGGTGGAGTTTCCTGCAAATGTGGATGCAGATACTATTTATTATGCAAAGTGGACAAAAAGAGGAGATTATCAAGCTATTGTTAAGCTTAAGAAAGATGGGAATGATTGGACGGAAAAGCAAACCGTAACGCTTTACGATAAAGGAGCCTGTGCCTATACACCGGGACAGGTAGAAAGTACGAATACCTATAAAGCAGAAGTCTATCAGGGGACCTATCAGGTGTATGTAAATGGCAGATATAGTGGACAGGAGATTGAAGTGGATGCCGACGGTGGAGAAGTGACACTGAACTATCATACTATTCAGGCAAATATCAAGGTAGATGGTGTTGCTAAGACTGACTTGTCTGTGAAGTGCGTACACAAAAAAGGAACACAGGAAATCTATCGGGAAGATTGTTCGGATAATAATGGTACTTATACAACCGTTGTGCCTGCCTTGCAAGAAGGAGAAAGCTATGAGATATATGCAGAAGGCAGGTTGTTAAAGATCATTGAGAAACAGAACATGAACAGTGATACATCGATTGAGTATAACTTAAATGGTTATACCGTAACCATTACGCTTCAAAAAGATGGAAGTGGCTGGGAGGAGACTGACGGAAAGGTATCTGTCGCATTGAAGTGCAAAGTAGAGGGTACAACGATTGTTGCGGATTGTGAACAGGATGAAGACCATAAGGAACAGTATAAGACTGTTATTTGGGGGGGAGGTACGTATAGCATTTATGTAAACGGAACGGATTCTGTGCCGAAAATCCCAAATGTTGAAGTTACAATAGATAAAAATAGTCCGGAATCAGTGCAAGAGACCGTTTCCTATTACACAGTAACAGCGTATAAAGGCGTATCTGAACCTTATGACAAGGCAGGCTCTTGGATTTTGAGAAGTGGAGATACTCTGGAAAAACCAAAGGCAAGTCTGGCGGCCGTGGATAAAAAGAACTTTTTGAAGTGGACTACAGATAAGGAAGGAACTACAGATGTATTCAGTGGAAATAAGAAAACAATAGAAATAACTGAGCAAACAAATCTGTATGCACAGTATCAGAAGTCTCGTGTGTTAATCGGAGATTATGTGAAGAAGGCAGACAAGACGTGGACCATGCCAAACTTAGTGATACAGGGAATGGATAAGGTGAAAACCATTGTTCTGGAAACAGATCAGGGAAAGATAAACGTATCGGATGAGAATTCCGCTTATACAACCACATCCGTAGACAAGGGAACCTATGTAACCATTACATTTAAAGATAATGGTGATGGTAAGGGTGTAGATGCGGCGGCGGCACAGGCTGTATTGAGAAATAAGGTAACGATTACAGGTGTGGATGTTGCACAGAATACGATTGTATCGGTTTATTCAAAGTAGTGAGGGGGTAATGGTATGTGGGAAACAATAATAAAAAATCTGACATGCAAGGTAAGTGTACCATTGCGCGATAAATTGGAAGAAAAGGGGATTCGGACAGGAGGATGCTCTAGGAAGGAAAGTAGCAGAATGCTACCAAGTGGAAACTATAGAAAGAAAATCTGTGCTCTTGTTATGGCAGCAGTCATGGTGGGTACCAGTGTGGATTTGCAAAATGTACGGATTCATGCAAATACAGAGGAAGCTGAAGTGACTACTGAGGCAGCCATTGAGGCAGAGCAGACAGAACAGGTGGAATCTGTCCTTCCGGAGGAAATCGTGGTTGAGGAAAAGACAGAAATAGAAGCTGTAGAAGAACAGAAACAGGTCTTTACCAAGAAAGTGACCGGAGGAAAGGTAATTGTCACAGCAGACCCAGGGGTATTTCCGGCAGATGCAACGGTAGAAGTAAAGGAAATCAAAGGGCAGAAGAAATTAGACAAGATCCAACAGGCAATTGCAGAAGAAGGCACAGTATCACAGGATACCTATGCCTATGACATTACCGTTTACGATGGACAGGGAAATGAAATCCAGCCGGACACCCAAAAAGGTCAGGTAAAGGTAGCCTTTACGGCAGTAGATACGGACATAGAGGCTACACAGGAAATCCAGGTCTACCATGTAAGCGATGATTTTAAGGAAGCAGAGCAGGTGCCTGCAGATACCACTGGGGAAAAGGAGCAGGTGGAGATTTCTGCGGAGCATTTCTCTATTTATGTGGTAACGGTAGGTCAAACAAAATTGAGATACTATGAAAATGCAGACGGAACACAGGGATATTACCTGATTTATACAGCGGATGATCTAACTCTGTTTCGTAATATCATAAATGGAACTGCAACGGGCGCAAAAATTTTGGCAGAAAAGGAAAATGGAACACAAACCGAAAAATTGGCCAGTGACTTGAGTCAAAATGCCGTGTTGATGAATGATATTGATTTGACGGGTACCGAATTCACTGCATGGACGCCGATTGGAAGTAAGACGAATCCTTATAAGGCTACTTTTGATGGAAATGGAAAGACAGTTACATTTAAGAAAGCGGCTGTTACAGGTGGAAAGATTTCCGATGTGAATGTAGGTTTGTTTGGATACGCAGAAGGTGCTACAATCCAAAATTTGAGAGTAGACGGAACAATGAAAATTACTGGCGTTAATTGCACGGTTGAAAATAGTATCACCATTGGAAGTATTTTAGGTCGTGGTAATTCTGTGTCCATAAAAAACTGTGAGTCTAGCTGTACAATTGATGTTAGTGGTAGTGGGGCAAATTCTGTAGACAAAAAGTTGCGTGTAGGTGGAATAGTTGGTTTCACTTATGATGATTCTACTGGCTCATCAGAGATTATACGTTGTAGCAATAGTGGGGCAATTAACGTGGCATCGAAGTTAGGGTTGAGTGATGCACGAGTAGGTGGAATAGTTGGTGAAATGGGGAAAGCCACAACTGCTGGTTCTTCTCAGTTAATTGATAAATGTACAAATGCTGGAAAAATCACAAGTACTGTTGGCTCTGGAATAGGAGGAATTGTA
Source organism: Lachnospiraceae bacterium (assembly GCA_045124315.1). GTDB lineage: Bacteria > Bacillota > Clostridia > Lachnospirales > Lachnospiraceae > CAG-411. The sequence goes on along the minus strand of JBGVLO010000176.1, from coordinate 76,402 downwards.
GGAGCTGCACAAGTGCAGGAGGTACGGAACTGTAGCAATACGGGAGATGTCGATGCTAATGGAAGAGATAATGTAGGTGGTTTGGTAGGTGAGCTGAAAGGAATTGTTGCAAATAGTCATAATACCGGTGATGTGACTGGAAGTGGGAAAATTGGCGGTATTGTGGGAAAGTTTGCCGATTCAAAATGTACTGTAAAAGGAGTATATAATTCTGGAAAAATCAAAGGATCAAATAACTCTGTTGGAGGTATTATTGGTTATCTTCGTGGTGGAACTATTTTATATGCATTTAATGGTACTAATAGCAAAGATGAAGTATATGTGCAGGCTAATGAAGCGGTCGGAGGAATAGCAGGAGGAACTAGCGATACTAGTGAGGATAGTATAATATTGCGATTTTGTTATAATACAGCATATGTTAATGTAACTAGTCGATATTTTTCTGGTATTATTGGAAGTATTTGTAGTAATAATAAGACGACGCAATTTCAATATTGTTGGAACATAGGTACGTTGAAGAAAAATGGCACATCTCAAAGTCCATCAAGTAATCAGGGATCCGGAGATCCTTATTGTGGGAAAATTATAGGTAGAGATCAATATAATTACACTTCAAATAGCCCTGTAACAATAACGAACTGTACTAACAATGCTACTACCAACATTAATTCTATAACGAACATGATAACAAAATTTGAAGCAATCGAAACGACCAATTTTGATAATGAAGGAATATATATTGCTAGAACAATAGGTAATACATTTGATACTGGGAAAGTTGGTTTTTCTTCCAGGGACCTAGTAAATTCTTTAGCAACTGGTTCGATTCCAACAGGTGATAATCCATATTATACAAAAACAGAGGAAAATGGTGTTGACGTTTATCGTGTATATGGACGAGGAAAAGAACTGAAAATTTCTGGAAGTGCAGATGCTACAACTGTTCAATGGAATGATAATAATACTTATACAGATGTACCAGACAATACCAGAGCCAATGCTTTGTCAAGTTTAAACATGAGCAGCTCTAATACAAAACTCTACATCTACGGTGGAGGTGAAGGAGTAGATTATGATAAGAGTTCATCTATCACCATGGAAGGTGGAACTGTAACCGGAATTTTCGGTGGCGGACAGGCTGGTGCTATAGGAGATGTTAATATTAATATTAGCGGTGGAACTGTAACCGAAAATGTATGTGGAACTGGATTAAATGCAGATGCGAAGAATGTGACCATTAGTATTAATGGTGGAAAAGTGCAGGGGAATGTTAGCGGAACTGGATCAAAAACAGATGCAGACAGTGTAGGAATCTCCATCACTGGAGAAACTACTACTGTTAATGGAAATGTGCACCTTCATGGAGATGGTAGTACAAAATCATATGATGAAAATTGTACAATCACAATTGATGATGCAACTGTAGGGAATGAAATTAAAGGTACAAAAATTATTGTAAAAAATGGAGCAACTGTCTCTGGAGATATATCTGGAGCTACTATCACAACTACCAGTGATAGCAATAATAATATAATTAAGGGAAATATAGATGTTTCAGGAAAGGTAGATTTAGCAAAGACAACTGTTGGAGAAAACGAGTTAGAAAAAAACAAAAATATTGTAGCAGGTGGCGCAGTAAGTATTGATAACTCAACAGTGACAGGAAAAATATCAGCTGAAGGAAAGGAAGCAACTATAAATAACAATTCGAGTGTAAAAGATATTACAGCAGGCACGATTGACATGCAATCTAGTACTGCAGTAGTAGGTGGAACACTGGAAGCTACGGGGAATATATCTGTAGATGGAGGAAAAGTTTCAGGTTCCGTTTCTGCGACGGGAGATGTTACTTTCATCAATGGTGTAGATGGTTCCGCAGCAACGGCTGATAAAATTATTAAAGGTGCTACTGTTACTATTACAGGAAGTGGAACCATTAATCAGAAAATTGAAGCTGATACAAAATTCACTGGAGAAGGCATCAAAATTGGTAAGGATGCTAATGATACTGATATCATTACCAGTAAAGAGGTTACTCTGAAAAAGGCAACGGTAAACGGAAATATCGCAGGAGTAGAGGGTGCAACTGCAGTAACACTGGGTGATGATACAGACGCCAATGGAGTAACCGTTAAAGGAAGCATTACAGGAAAAGATACAACAGCAGTTATTTCCGTTGGAAAAAGTTGTGTCATAACAGGAAATATTGGAACATGTAAAGATGTTACATTAGACAATAGTTCTAAGGTGACAGGAAATATCCAAGCAAGTAATAGCATAAAGACAAAAGATGGGGCAACATCTGTTGAAGTAGGAGCGTTAACAGCAAAGAGCATTGCTCTAAAAAGTGCAACGGTAAATGGAAATATCACAGGAGTAGAGGGTGCAACTGCAGTAACACTAGGTGATGGAACAGACGCAAATAAGGTAACAGTAAATGGTTCCATAACCGGAACAGATGCGAAAACTGCGCAGATATCCTTGGAACAAGGATGTAGTGTAACAGGAACTATCAGCAAGGTGGATAAATTAACATTACAGGATGCAACTGTGGGAGCAATATCGGACGCTAATACCGTTACCACATCAGGAACAAGTGGGAATACTATCACATCTATTGCAGTAACTACTGTAAACCTAGGTGGAACAAAAAATACGGTAAATGGTGCCATTGAAGCAACTACAGTAAATCTCAAAGGAGAAAACGATACCATCACAGGCGATGTGACTGCGAAAGATGTGAATACAACAAATACAACTAATATCAACAATTCCAAGAGTGTGATTGCAACTGGTACAGTAAATTTGGCTGGAACTACAACGGTTACAGGTGATGTGACAGGAAACACCGTCACAATGCAAAGCAACACAACCGTGGATGGAGATGTAAGTGGAACAAGTTCCTCTACATCCACACTTACCGTGCAGGGTGAGTTGACATTAGGTAAGGATTCCAAGGGTGTTCAATTAGGAACTTTCCAGGAAGGATATATGAAGGTAAATGGTGCATTGGATCCTGCAACAAAGATTATTCTAATCCCTAGCGATACTAATGCGTCAGGTCAAGTATTAGTATCTGCTACTAACGAGTCCTATATTACAACCAATAATTTCACCTTAAAAGCAGATCGAGGACTGGAATTGAGGAAATCCTTAAACAAAATAAAAACAGCAAAAATTTCACCACCTGGCGTATGTGTGACAGCAACTCACAATGTAGGATCGGGTGCTTATAATAGCATACCTACCTACCACCCTGTGAACATCAACATTACCTTAGATGGAGCTCCTTATTCTGCTCAGACAGTGGAGTTGAAAAGCAATACAAATCCAGTGGCTACGAAGGTATTAGCAGAAACTTATAATAACAAGGGAAATTACATCTACACCATGCCAGAAGATAATACCACACAGTATCAAATTTGGGTAGATGGTGAGAACACAGGAAGAACCGTTCAATTTGACCAAGAATGTACGGTAGATTTAAAATATATCACCGCTAAGGTAACCTACCAGAGAAAAACCAGTGGAGGAACAACAAAAAATCAGGATGTCAATCAGGTTATTTTAAGCGATAGTACAAACAAATATACAATGCAAAAATCTGGTACAGGAACCTATACCTACCGTATGTTAGAAGATACAAGCACCACATATCAAGTTTGGGTGGATGGAGAGAATAGTGGTTCTACTATTACATTTGATGCTGCAAATTTAAAGAATAAGGTAACCATAACCGAATATGAAATCGTAGTAGGAATTAATGTAAATAGAACAAATCAGTCAGGACAGTCCGTAAGACTACAGGAAAAAAATGGAACAAATTCCTATACCATGAAAGACATTGGGGGTGGTAAATATTCCTACAATGTGGGTATTGTAAATGCCAACACAGAATTTGAAATTATTCGGAATTGGAGTGATACGGGGGCTTCCGTAAAAGCTGGCGATGAGGAGGAAAAGATATTAGATTATTATACGATGAAATACGATTCTAATGGAGCTTCTTCCGATGATACACCGTCCAGCAACATCGAGTATCTGGAAGGAACAGATGTGGCTCTGATTATGCCACAGGGATCCTTGAAGAGAGATGGGTACCAGTTTGTAGGATGGAATACTGCAGACAAAAAAGACGGTGAGATACGGGCAGACTCTATAAAGATAAGCAGTTCGAATCAAATTGTCTACGCTATCTGGATGTCTAACTCTTCCTACGAAGCACGCTGGGAGATTGCAGGTCAGACCTATTACGGAACCTTCCGTGAGGCTATGGATGCCAGAAAGAATAGTATTGCCGGTGTCACGGTATTTGTTCAGCAGAATGTTTCCTTTGCAACAGGCGATGAAATCAGAGCCAATGATATTGTAGTGGTAGAATCTGGTAAAACGCTTACTTTGCCAAGTGGAGTGACTGTACCAAACAATGGCTCCATTATCGTACAGACAGGAGGCAAACTGGACATTCAGGGTGAGTTTACCAACTGCAACAATTTGCTCAACAATGGAACCGTTACGGTAGGAAGCAGCGGAAAAATTGAGAACGCAACCAACGGGGAAATCGTAAACAAAGGAATCTTTACGGTGGATAACGGTGGAAGTGTAAGCAACAAAGGAAGTTTTATAAATGAAGTAAATGGTAAGGTCAATATTGGTGGAACCATTGATGGAAGTATGTCCAATACCAATTCTTTCGTGAACAAAGGACAGGTAAACATTGGTGAGAACGGCGTGCTGGACAACAGTGGAACTTTGTCTAATGAAAGTACAGGAACCATTGTGGTAGAGGGTACACTGAATAATAAAAAGCCGGGAACTTTGCTCAATGATGGAACCATTACCATTAAGGGTAATGGAAAGTTAAATAACGAATCCACTATTGTGAATACAGGTATCATAGATGGAGAAGGAGAAATCCATAACAGTGGAACCATTTTAAACGAAGGTGGAAGAATAGAAGGAAATCTGACCGTGGATAACAACAATGGACAGATCATCGGTGGTACAGTAGGTAATGATGTGGAAATTAATGGTGGTGTAGTTGAGGTGGATTCTGCCAATTCCGAAAAGTTGTTTGGTACCAGAGTGGATGAGGAATCTGGAGTAGTGACCAAGGGTGGTTCGGTGGATTTTACAGATTTGGATGTAATCCAGGAGAACAGCGACAGACTGGCAGATTACGAGGGTATCAAAGGTGAATTAGATCAGGTATTAGGAGAAGGAAACTACATACTGGAAGAGAAAATAAAGTATGGATATGTTGTGATCCAGTTGAAAAATGATCTGGAATTAAAGAATACCCTTTCTTTTACGGTAAGTAATGCTGTGAATATTTTATTTGATGCCAATGGACATAACATGGAGTGCATCGGTACTGACGCAGAAGGAAATGGTCTGACTACTTTGCAGATTTTTGCAAAACAAGGTGGACCGATACCTTTGGTGGAGGATCCGGATCATTCCAACACGGAGTATGCCAAGGGTAGAGAATTCCGAATGGAAGGACATGGCGTGTTTCGTGGAGCAGCAGGTACCACCGGAAAAGGTGGAACGGCAGTAGAGGTACATGACAACGCACAACTTACCATCGGACAATACATTACATTGATCGGTGGAAAAGGTGGAGTCAAAGATGATGTTGGTCAGGATGGCGGCATCGGACTATTTGTAAATACCAGTGGATTGGTAATCATCAATGGTAAGGTGTATGGTGGAGAAGGTGGTTCTACCATCAATGGACCTGCCGGAAATGGAGGAACCGGTCTTGTGATCGGAGAAGGCATAGATGCGGACATTCAGACTGATATCAATGGAAGTATTACAGGTGGAAAAGGAGGAAATAGTATAAATGGAAAGCCTGGAAATGGAGGCGCCGGATTAGATAACAAATCTGATACTCCGGTAGATTTGATTGGAAGTATTACAGGTGGAGAAGGTGGCTCTAATGAAAAAGGAGAAGTAGGCGATTTTGGAAATGCAAAGACAGACAATTCATCGCTTATTTTCAAAATCAAATATACACTTTCCAGTGTGGAGTTAGACGGAGCAGCAGACACCGAATTTAATCCAAGCGAGAACCCTCCAAAAATCCTACATGCGAAGTTTAAATTGTCAGACAGCATAGTAGGGGATGGTGTAACTTTGCCGGGATACGTTCAGTTGAAAGTAGATGGCAGGATTATAAGATACGGTTCTCTGGAGTCAGAATCACAGCTTGAAGGTGCATTGGCTGATTTGCCGAACCAGAGTGATCTAGTCAATAAGGCTGTGTACGAAAAAAACAGTGGACAGTTCTTCTTCCGTTCTGATGTGACGGATGGGAACAGCGAAAAGAGTCTCAGCGGAATTGAGGTGATTTGTAATCTTTCAGAGTCTATTGAAGAGACGAGGAATATGTGGAAAGAAGTGATTAAGAATAACTATGACAGCACCAAAGCGTCTATCGAGGGATTGCCGAACCTTTCCGCAGAGGAAAAGGAAGATTATGTGAACAAGATTACAGAGAAGTATGAGACTGGTATTTCCGTTATGGAAAGAGTGACAGATAGTTTGAGTCATATAGATTCTATAGCTTATACTACAATCGGAGAGTTAAAGGAAATATGGAATGCTGCAAAAGTGAACGATGCACAAAATCTTGCAAATGCAAAGGCTGAGGCAAAGGATGCCATGGATGCCGCAGCAGAAGAGGCAAAAGCAATCATCGATTCGCTGACGGACCTTACAGCTGCAGAGAAGACAGAAAAGAAAGAGGCCATCAAGGAAGCTTCCGATGCAGCGAAAGAAGAAATCGACCAGAAGACAACCATTGAACAGGTGGAGCAGGTGACCGAAGACAAACAGGATGCCATCCAGTCTGTAGTGGAGGAAGCAAAAGCAAAAGATTTACAGAATGCAAAGGATAAAGCCATCGAAGAGATGGAGAACAAGGCCAACGCTTCTAAAGAGGAGATTTCTGCAAAGGAAAATATGACCGAAGAGGAAAAGAAGGGTTACCTTACAGAGATTGACAAAGCTTTGGAGAAAGCCAAAGAAGACATTAAAAATGCCACAGATAAAGAAGGAATTACAAACAGTGTAAACGATGCGAAGGAAACCATTGATGCACAGGTGACAGAGGCAGGAGAAAAAGACCAGGGGAATTTGGACGCAGCAAAGGAAGAGGCAAAGAAGGAAATCGATGCTGCAGCAGAAGAAGCAAAGAAAACCATAGACTCGCTGACGGATCTTACAGAGGAAGAGAAGGCAGAAAAGAAGGAGGCTATTGATGCAGCTTCCGACGCAGCGAAAGAAGAAATCGACCAGAAGACAACCATTGAACAGGTGGAGCAGGTGACCAAAGACAAACAGGATGCCATCCAGTCTGTAGTGGAGGAAGCTAAAGCGGAAGATTTACAGAATGCAAAGGATAAAGCAATCGAAGAACTTGAGAAGAAAGGGGACGATGCAAAGGACAACATTTCCAATAAGGAGAATCTGACGGAAGAGGAAAAGAAGAACTACAAGGATGCCATCGATCAGGCAGTGGAGGATGCAAAGGAGCAGATTCAAAATGCTACTGACAAAGAATCGGTATCCGGCATTGTATCGGACATAACGGATACCATTGAAGAACAGGTGACAGAGGCGGAAACCATAGAGCAGGAGCGCCAGGAGGCAAATAAACCTGGGAAACCTAGCACACAGCCAACACAGTTGCCAGGGGGAAATCCAACTCCAACACCGGGAGGGCAGGAACCACCGACTCAGGCACCGGAAGAAGGACCAACAGCCACACCGGGAGAGCAGGGACCACCGACCCAGGTACCGGAAGAAGGTCCAACGGCCACACCGGAGGTACAGGGACCGCCGACCCAGGAGCCGGCAGAAGAGCCAACGGCCACACCGGAAGTACAGGGACCGCCGACCCAGGAGCCGGCAGAAGAACCAACGGCCACACCGGAGGTACAGGGACCACACACATTGGTTCCAAGCGCGATACCAACGGCTACACCGGAAGTACAAGGACCACCGGCACCACCGACAGAGCAGAATCCGTCGGGCGAGACAGAGGCAGACGGACTTTCGGAGGAAGAAATGGCACTGCTTGCAAGAACAAGGGCACTTTCAGATGTGGCAGACAGTATTCTGAACGGAGATACAGATAGTGAAGATCCGGAAGGAAGCGTGTTTGCACAGTTATATCCAAAGGCAGTAGGTCAGGCGAAGAAGGTGAAACTATCCTGGAAACAGTTGGAAGAGGCAGACGGCTATGTGATTTATGGTTCTGCCTGTGGAGCACCGATGGAAGAACTGACCCGTGTGGAGGATGATGCAAAGAGTTGGACACACAAAAAGCTTGCCAAAGGAAAGTATTATAAGTACATTGTGGTTGCCTATGTGGAAATCGGAGAACAGGAGCGGGCATTGAGTTGTTCCGTATCGGTTCATGCAGCGACTAAGGGTGGCAAGACAGGAAATCCTAAGAAGGTTAGTGTGAAGAAAAAACTAAGCCTGAAGAAAGGAAAGAAGAAAAAATTAAAGATCAAGGTGAAGAAGACCTCTAAGAAGATGAAGACACACATTGCCTTAACCCGATTTGAAATGGATAAAACAGGAATTATTACTGTGAACAAAAAAGGGAAAGTTAAGGCGAAAAAGAAAGGCAAGTGTATCTTGTATGTATATGCTCAGAATGGTATCTATACTAAGGTCAAAGTCACAGTAAAATAGAACATTCCCTTCTATTGCGAAAGTGGTAGGAGGGAATGTTTTTCCGTTCCCGTTCATTGACAGAAAAGTAAAAATATGGTATCATTTTAGTAACTAGAAGGTCTGATTTTGTCTGTAATTTGGAAATGTTCTCGCTTGGGGGGAGCGGGACAGGATTGCAGATGGTGTGTCGATTGGGGAAGCGACAGGGATCAGATTTGGACGGTATATCAGAGCATGGGACTTTGGACGAGGGGTTTACATTTTACTATCATGTATGAGTTTGACAGGTAGAAGAGTTGCAGAACTTTGGAAGCTAAAGTTCTGCAACTCTTTTTTAATCTATAGGAAACTAAGCGTTTCACTTTGAAAAGGTCATTTGGCGCATAGAGAGGGGGATGCACCATGAGTCAGGAAGGTTTGAATTCGTTTTTTATTGAACACTCAGAGGAGATGGGGATTGCATTTGACCGTAAGGGAACAATTTATTATGCGAATCCTGCTGCAGTTCAGGCTTTGGCATGGGAACAGCTGGAAGGGATATCGATTGCAGATGTATTTCCAAATGCGTTTTACTGGGACGAGAATGGTCTACATATTCGTGTAGAGAAGGATGGACAGAGGCAGGAACTTCTGGCATATCGAGAGAACAAGACCTGTTTTCCGGTAGGGGGCACTATATATGCATTGGAAGATGGTTATCTTTGTATGTGTATGGATGAGTCTCAAAAGAATATGATTGAGAAGAAGTTGACACAGGCAGAAGAAGAAGCCGAGGTTGCCAGTAAGATTAAGTCGGAATTTGTGGCCAATGTTACCCACGAGCTTCGAACGCCGGTCAATGGAATTTCAGGAAATGTTAAGGAACTTCAGTCTTTGGAGGAAGATCCGAAGAAGCTTCGACTGTTGGATCTGGTTCAGCAGGGATGTAAGAATATGAATGCTCTTATCAATAATATTTTGGATTTCTCCAAGTTGGAAGCGGGAAAGTTTACGTTGGAGATGCAGGAATTTGAGATGGACCATCTTTTGGATTTTGTTAAGGGAAATCATAAGAACAAGATGATTGAGAAGGGATTGGACTTTTCCATTAATGTCTCTCCGGAAGTACCAAAGAAGATCATAGGGGATGAGCTTCGTATCGGACAGATTCTCAATAATCTTTTGTCAAATGCATGCAAGTTTACTTCTGTGGGAAAGGTTACAGTGGAGGTAATCAAGACTGCCCAGTTTGAACAGCGGGTGGAATTATTCTTTATGGTAGTGGATACCGGTATTGGTATTAACAAGGCAGATCAGGATAAGCTCTTTCAGAGTTTTTCACAGGTGGATGCGTCCATCAGCAGAAGATATGGCGGAACCGGTCTTGGACTGAATATCTGTAAGCAGCTTACAGAACTTATGGATGGAGGCATTCAGGTAGAGAGTGAAGAAGGAAAGGGAAGTACTTTTTCTTTTCATATCTGGGTGGAAGTGACGCCGGAGGAAGCAGAGAATGCCACGGAGAATGCAGATATGGACCAGGTTATGCGCAAGCTGAAGAACTTGACTGAACAGGAGAATACGGACAAGATCTGGCAATATGGGGAGCCGGAGAATATAGAGGAATTACATAAGAAGATGTCGAAGTTGATTCTCTGCATTGAAATGGAGAATTGGGAGAAGGCAGAGATGTTTATGGAGACCGTAAGACAGTTGACAGAGGGAGCGCCAAGAGAAGTTAAGACAGCAGTGTTGCGATTGAAGATGTCTGTCCAGAAGGCTAATCGTGAGAAGGCGGCGGCTGCATTTGCAGTTTTAGAGGAAATTGTACAATAGTGGTTTCAATAAAAAGAGGTGTATGATATGGGGAATGAGAGTAAAGATAAACCACGCATTCTGATCGTGGATGATGTGGAGACGAATCGATTTACTTTGCGTGATATTATTGCAGATATGGGGTGCCAGCCCATTCTTACAGAGAATGGAGAGCAGGCCTTGAAGATCGTAGAACGTTTTCCGTTGTCATTGATCATTTCTGATGTGGCCATGCCTGTTATGGATGGATATGAGATGTGTACCAGAATTAAGGAGAATCCTAATACAAGAGATATTCCGATTATTTTTATATCGGCTTTTGATGATCCGAAAGATATCGTCAAGGGATTTGAGCTAAAAGGGGAAGACTATGTGACGAAACCTTTTATTCCGGAAGTAGTAAAGGCGAGAGTTCGGGTGCACTTGCAGGTGGTGGAATCCAACCGTAAGATGCAGGAGATGAATCGGAAGCTGCAGACCTCTGTGGGAGAGCAGATGAAACAGAACGAGGCAGAGAAGCAGAATACGTTGTATGCGTTGTTGCGTGTGTTACGGGAGAATCCAATGTATGATGAGAATTATATGAATCGTTTGTCTTATAATTGTCGTATGTTGGCGGCAGCGTTGCAGTTATCTAATACATACGGGGATGTGGTTTCGGATAGTTATATTGATACGCTGGAGATTGCAGCACCCCTTTGTGATTTGGGAAAAGTTGCCATTCACACAAGCATTTTGGAACGATATCCGGAGGTGACACCGGAAGAAGAAAAGGAGTATCAGAGGCATGTGCTGGTAGGTGGCAATATTTTAGCAGATATTCGTAAGAACAGCTCTTACAATGATTTTTTGGATATGGCCATTGAGATTGCCAAATTTCATCATGAAAGTTGGGATGGTAGCGGGTATCCAGAAGGATTAAAGGGAGAGGAGATTCCGTTGGCGGCACAGATTGTGGCAGTAGTGAGTGCCTTTTTGAAACGGACCCGGAATGCGCAAGAGCAGCCGGAACAGGTGGAACAGGCGCTGGAAGAGATTGGGAAAATGGCCGGTACCCGATTTAATCCGGAGATTTTTGATGTGTTCACAAAGATTGCCAGACAATTGAAATAGAGCAAAGGTCAGTGAACCGTAGTTTGTTGTATGGTTCCTGTAAGACGTAAGAGAATACGGACGGAAAAAGGGGGGGGAATATGACAGATCAGGAATTTACCAGACTCTATACCCATTTGAAAAGTAGATATGGGATCGATATGAGTAAGAAAAAGGAAATCATGGAAGGTCGTTTGGAGAATTATATAAGAAACAATGGATTTGAGAGTTATACCCAGTATGTCAATGCACTTGAAACTGATATTACCGGTTCTCTGGAGAAAGAGTTGGTAAATCTGCTGACAACCAACCACACCTTTTTTATGAGAGAGTTTGATCATTTTCAATTTTTGAGGGATAAGGTATTGCCTTATCTCAAGGTGAAAGAAGAAAAGAAGAAAGATCTGGCCATTTGGTGTGCAGCTTCTTCCACAGGGCAGGAGCCATATATGTTAGCCATGTTGATGGAAGACTTTTTTGGCTTGGAGCACAAACAATGGGATACCCAGATACTTGCTACTGATGTTTCCACTGAGGTACTTCAGCAGGCCATTCGGGGTGTGTATAAGAAAGAGCAGGTGGAAGAACTTCCAGAGAACTGGAAGCGAAGGTTTATGCGTTCCTCTCCTGATGGCGAGACGTATTCGGTAACGGAGGAATTAAAGAGCCAGGTGATTTTTCGCCAGTTTAATTTGATGGAGACATTTCCGTTTCAGAGAAAAATGCATATTATTTTTCTGAGAAATGTCATGATATATTTTGATAATCCCACTAAGAGGGAATTGATTCGGAAAGTGTACGATGTGATGGAGCCGGGGGGATATTTATTTATTGGCCGCACAGAGACTTTAGACAGAGATGTCGTCCCGTTTGAAATGGTACAACCATCAATCTTTCGGAAAATGCCGCGTTAGGAGGGGAGAAAGATGGTAAAAGTATTAGTTGTGGAGGATTCCTTGTTCTTTCGGGAACTTTTAGTTAAAAATCTGAATCAGATTCCGGATATTGAGGTAGTAGCTACTGCCAGAGATCCCTTTGAAGCCAGGGATGCCATACTGGAATATCATCCAGACGTGATGACATTAGATTTAGAGTTGCCAAAGATGAATGGAATAGAATTTTTACAAAAACTAATCCCACAGTATCCGTTGCCAGTGGTTGTCATTAGTGCGATCAGTGACAAGGTATTTGATGCCATGAATGCAGGTGCAGTGGATTTTGTAGCAAAACCGGCAACTACAGACCGGGCAAGAATTATAAGTTTTGTCTGTGAAGAGTTACCTGGAAAGATACGGGAGGCACCGAATGTGTTTGAGAGAAAGAGACGAATGTTTCCCACAGCGCAGACAGATGTCATTGGAAACAAGAAAGGGAAAATTCGAAGTGAGGATTTAGTAATAGCAATTGGAGCATCCACTGGAGGAACAGAAGCTATAGCGGAAGTTCTGAGAGGATTTGATACAGATGTCCCGGGAATTGTGATTGTACAACATATGCCAAAGGGATTTACGGAAATGTATGCAAAGCGTTTGGATCAGCAGAGCAGACTGACGGTAAAAGAGGCAAAGACCGGAGATTTGGTCCAGCCTGGAACGGCATTGCTGGCGCCGGGTGGTGATGCACACATGGAACTTGTGAAAGTGAATGGTGCGTATCAGGTTATGATAAAGAAAGCACCGAAGGTGAATGGACATTGTCCATCTGTGGATGTGTTATTTCATTCCGTTGCAAAGACGGCGGGGAAAGATGCCTTGGGAATTATTCTGACAGGTATGGGTGGCGATGGGGCCAAAGGATTACTTGACATGAGAGAGCAAGGTGCGAGAACGGTAGGACAGGATCCTTCATCCTGCATCGTGTACGGTATGCCGAGGGTAGCTTACGAGCTGGGGGCGGTAGAGTACCAGGAAAAATTGCAGGATGTGGTAAAGAGAACTTATCAATTATTATATAAAATGTGAGGTGAGGGATATGAAGATTTTATTAGCAGAAGATGATTATGTAACAAGAAAGGCAATGGACAGTTTTCTATCCAAGTATGGTGAATGTGATGTTACAGTGGATGGAATGGAAGCAGTAGATGCATTTATGCTGGCTTTGGAGGAGGATGATCCTTACGATCTTGTGTGTCTGGATATTATGATGCCGGTTATGGATGGTTATCAGGCGTTGATGGGTATTCGTAATCTTGAAAAAGAGAGAGACATTCCAAAGGAGAAGCAGGTAAAAGTAATTATGACCACAGCTTTGAATGATGAGAAGAACGTAAAGATGGCATTTGAACTTGGCTGTACCATTTATTCCGGAAAGCCAATTGATCAGGTTCGTTTCGAGCAGGCACTGAAAAAATTAGGTCTGGTAAAATAACAAAATATCTGATCGGCGAAAGGGGAGGACAACATGGCAGAAGAGTTTAACACAGAAGGAATGCTGGACATGTATCTGTTTGAGAATGGGCAACTGTTAGAACGTTTGCAGGAAATTGTTCTCGAGCAGAAAGATGCGGACTGTTTTGATGAAGAAAGCATGAATGAAATATTCCGAACCATGCACACCATCAAAGGTTCGTCGGGTATTATGATGTTTGAGGGAATCACAGCACTTTCTCATAAGTTGGAGGATATTTTCTTTTATCTGAGAGAGTCGCACCCGGAAAATGTTTCCCATGTGGAGTTAGTGGCACATGTGTTAGATGTGGCGGATTTTATCACAAATGAGATGGAAAAACTTCAGAATGGAGAACAGGCAGACGGGGACCCAAAAGAATTGATCGATACATTAGATAAATTTTTAGGGTCTATTAAGGGGGTAACCAAAAAAGAAAAAGAGAAGGTAATCAAGGAAAATGTACATGAGGAGCCAACACAGTTTTATCTGGCACCTATGTATACAGAGGCCAGTCATTTCTACAAGATCTACCTTACTTATGAGGATGGAATTGAATTGGCAAATGTACATGCTTACAAGGCAGTATATGCTTTGAAAGAGATGGCAGAAGACTTGCTGTATTATCCAGAGGATATTCTGACCAATGAGAGCAGTGCAGATGAGATTATGGAGAATGGGTTCAAAATCTTACTGCAGGCACAGTGCAGTGAGGAGGATATTCGAAAACTGATCCATGAGGGATACGAATTAAAGAAAGTGGATATTTACGAGTGCAGTGCCAAGGAATTTGGACAGGGATTTGACAGCTTTGGTACGGAGATCCGAATTGACGAAGGAGACAGCGACCAGATGATCGGTGCTGTAATCATGCCGGAGGATTTACCGAAGACCAAAGTGGATAAGCCTATGGCACCCGGTGATTTTGTCATTGAGTCGAAAGGTCCCGGTAAGCAGAAGAAGCTTGCTAAGGATAAGCCAAAGAAACAGGAGAAGGCAAGCTTTATCAGTGTGGATGTTAAGAAGATGGATATGTTGATGGACCTGATCGGGGAGTTGGTTATTTCCGAGTCCGTAGTGTTACAGAATCCGGATTTGAAGGTTCCGGGACTCAAGCTTGACAATTTCAACAAAGCTGCAGGGCAGATGGCCAAGATTTCCACAGATCTGCAGAATGTAATTATGAGTATGCGAATGGTTCCACTTACAAATACGTTCCAGAAGATGAATCGTATTGTGTTTGATGCTTCCAGAAAACTAGGCAAGGATGTTGAGTTTGAAATGATTGGGGAGCACACGGAAGTGGATAAGAACATTATTGAGCACATTTCCGATCCATTGATGCACTTGGTTCGTAATTCCGTTGACCATGGTATCGAGGAGAATGAAGAGCGAGAAAAAGCCGGTAAGAAAGAAAAGGGGAAAGTAACATTATCCGCCAAGACAGAATCGGGTAAGGTATGGATCGGTGTTACCGACAATGGTGGCGGTCTGGACCGAAATAAGATTATGGCAAAGGCAAGAAAACAGGGATTGCTGGAATATGGAAGAGACGAAGCCTCCTATACGGACAAGGAAGTGTATCAGTTCATTACCCTTCCGGGATTTTCTACCAATGAGAAGGTTACGGAACTTTCCGGCCGAGGTGTTGGTATGGATGTAGTGGTTTCCAATCTTCAATCCATTGGAGGAACGCTGGAAATTGAAAGTACCCCTGGAATGGGAACTACCATGAATATGAAGATACCTTTGACACTTGCAATTATTGATGGAATTGTCATGGAGGTTGGAAAATCTTCCTTTGTTATTGAGACGGGCATGGTAAAGGAATTCGTGGGTGTCCGGGACAATCATCTGGTGAAAGATCCGGATGGACAAGAATTTGTCATGATTCGTGGCGAGGGATTTCCTGTTTTGCGAGTGGGCGAATGGTACGATTTGAAAGGATATGAGGCAGATACGGAAGACGGTATGCTGGTAATTGTTGAGGTAGACAAGCAGATTGTATGTCTCCTGGTAGATCGACTGATTGGCAAGCAGGAAATCGTAGTAAAGCCAATTCCGGATTACATAAAGAAGGTAAAGGGATTATCGGGATGTACACAACTTGGTGATGGCAGTATTGCATTGATATTAGATGCCGCAGGGTTGTTAGAATAGAAAGGAGGGGGAATGCCATGAGTAATAAAGAAAAGGAAAAAGAAGTGGAACAGCAAAAAGGAAAATATGTTACATTCCAGTCGGGAAATGAATTTTTTGGTATTAAGATTCAATATGTAAATGAGATCATTGTATATCAGGAGATCACAGAGATACCGGAATGTGAAAACTATATTAAGGGGCTGATCAACCTGCGTGGTAAGATTATTCCTGTAGTGGATGTGCGTCTGCGTTTTGGTCAGGAGCCCATTGAGTACAATGACAGAACCTGTATCATCGTACTCAATGTTGGGGACACTGTGGCAGGGCTCATTGTTGAGAGAATTGCAGAGGTAGTAGAGATACCGGAGGAAAATATTTTACCATCTCCTGCCATTGGAAAAGCAGACAAAGCACATCATGTGTTTGTAAAGTCCATTGGAAAAGTGGGAGATTCGGTGAAGCTGTTGCTGGATCCTGAAAAACTATTAAACGATGAGGATATTGCAATCCTTGACAGTGTGAATTTAACCAATGAGGAAGAGGGGGAATAGATTATGTTAAAAGATATGAAGATTAACACAAAATTAATAAGCGGATTTGTTATCATTGATATTTTAGTGGTGATTTTAGTGTATTGTGGGTATTCTACCTGTTGCAAGTTTGTGGAAGGAGTGTCGAATCCGGAGCGGTATTTGAAAAATTATGGAATTTTTATTACAGTAACAATGCTTCTTTTGGTGGCTGTTATGGCATTCATTTCCATTGGGGTGACCAGGAGCATCCGAATGTCAGTAGAGAATTTGAAAAAGGCGGCAGACTGTCTGGCAGAAGGAGACTGTGATACTAAGCTTGTAAAGGTATGCAATGATGAGTTAGGAGTACTAGTAGATGAATTTCAAGAAGTAGTAGACAATATGCGATATCAGGCGGGAATTGCCAAGCAGGTATCCGATGGGGACCTTACCGTGGAGGTCAGAGTCCGTTCGGAGAAAGATTTGTTAGGTCGTGCATTGAGACATTTGGTAAAAAACAACTATGATACCGTGTCCCATATCAATGATGCTGCTTATCAGGTAATGACAAGTTCTTCCCAGGTAGCAAGTGCCAGTGAAGCATTGGCTCAGGGATCTACAGAACAGGCAAGCGCCATTGAGCAGATTACCTCTTCCATTGATGAGATTGCAGGAAAGACAAGAGAAAATGCCACAGAAGCAGACAAGGCAGCAGGTCTTATGAGCAGTGCCATTGAAAGTGTGGAAAAGGGAAAAGAAGACATGCAGGAAATGATGCGCGCCATGCAGGAAATTAATGCATCTTCCGAGAGTATTTCAAAGATCATTAAAGTGATTGATGATATTGCGTTCCAGACAAATATCCTTGCATTAAATGCAGCAGTTGAGGCTGCAAGAGCAGGAGAAGCAGGAAAGGGATTTGCAGTAGTTGCAGAGGAAGTTCGCAATCTTGCTGCAAAGAGTGCGGCAGCAGCTTCAGAGACTGCAGAATTGATTGAAGATTCCATTGTAAAAGTAGAGGCAGGGTCTAAGATTGTGGATGAGACTGCTCAGGCAATTCAGTTAATTACAGATGTGGTATTGGAAAGTGGTAAGATTGTTGAGGGAATTGCAACTGCTTCGAATTACCAGGCAACTGCTATTGAGCAGGTGGATCAGGCAATCGAGCAGGTATCACAGGTTGTACAGAATAACTCAGCAACCAGTCAGGAATGTGCAGCTGCAAGTATTGAGTTGTCTAATCAGTCAGGAAGAATGACAGAATTGTTATCAGCATATAACTTGGGAAATGGCGCGAATAAGAGTGTAGCAAAGCCTGTTACAGCAGATTTTAGCAGGACGAATCGAAATGAGCAGATTATTTCACTTGGTTCCGGATTTGGTAAATACTAAGATCAGAATATTCCGCAGATACACCAGTCTAAAGGGGTTGATTGGTGTATCGGTGGTTTGGAATGGGTCGTGTTTTTTGTCGTAAAGATACCGGTGGCAAACGGTATCTTTATGGCAAAGAATACGCACGGACAAAGGGGGGCAGTGTATGGAACATGGGAGAACACAAGGACAACAAAATGACAGAAATAGAAAGCGTTTTATGCATGGAAAGAATGGCAGTTCAGAAAGCTTTGCTGCAGAATTAGAAAATGTCCGTCAGCGAAATGCTCAAAAGCAGATGGAGGGACGGGAACGTCAGATGCAGGAAAGTATGAAATTTTCTGTTCGGATGGTTCTGCTAATCTATACCATATATAGCTGCTTCTTTGTAGGTTGTTCTTTGTTATGGTATGAAAAGCCATGGATCAGTATGGTTTTGCTTATTGCTGGTATTGTATCTTGGATTGTATATCTGGGTAATTCTGGGAATATATTTATTAAGTCTACTTACATTGTACTTATGATGCAAGTGACGTTGTGTGTATATTCCATAGAGGCAGAAGATGTATATCAAGTCATACCGTTTTTGGTTGCGATGGTTGCGACTGTGGGGTTAATAGGTAATACAGATTTGTTACGATGGTTTACCTTGTCCAATGTGATTATATTCTTTTCCCAGTTTTTTATATTGGAGAAATTAAGTGTTAAGGAAGATGGGTTTTGGGCGTTGTTGCATTTTGCAAACATTGAACTGACGGTGTATGTCATTGTGTTCTGGGTAAAAAAACGAAACGAAAATATGGAACGGATTAAGCGTACCATTATGGAATTAAAAGAGGTAGAAAACAGTAAGGATGATTTCTTGTCCAATGTCAGTCACGAGATTCGTACACCTATCAATACCATTTGTGGGATTAGTGATATTTTATTACAACAGGAACACGAAAAGGAACTTCGGGAACAGATTTTTTATATACAGACGGCAGGGAAGAATTTGTCATCGGTAGTTGGGGATATTTTGGACTTCTCTGAGTTACAGAGTGGGCGAATCCAGTTGGCAGAGGAAAATTATAACATTACATCTACTTTGAATGATGTAATCAATATGACGCTTGCTAAGATGAATGAGAAGAATATCGAATTAATCGTAGATTGCGATGCGTCCATTCCTTGTGGATTGGTGGGGGATGAAAAGAAAATTCGAAGGGTTCTAATGAATTTACTGGATAATTCATTGAAGTTTACAGAAGATGGCTGTGTTAGCATTTATATTGGTTATCGATGGGAATCCTATGGGATTAATCTAAACATTACTGTAAAAGATACGGGAATTGGTATTGAACCTGAGAAGCAGGAATTGTTGTTTAGCTGTTTTAGTCAGGGAGATACTAAGAGAAACCGGAGAGCTGGAGGTATGGGACTTGGTCTTACTGTTTCTCAGATACTGACCGAGCAGATGGGTGGTTTCATCAGTATGAAGAGTGTTGTGGGAGAAGGAACCGTCATGCGAGTGGTCATTCCACAGAAAGTCGTAGATTCAAACCCGATTATTCACTTGGAAAAACCGGATGAATACAATATTGGTGTTTACCTCAATATGGAGAAGTTTGTACTGCCACAGGTGAGGGACGAGTATGAGAAATGTATTGAGCATATGATTGCCCAGACTAAGGTGAAGAGTCATATGTTTACAAGTCTAAGTGAGCTTAAGCGAAGATTTCAAGCAGAAAAGTTTTCCCATTTGTTTATCAGTGTCAGGGAATACAATGAGGATAGTGCTTATTTCGTGGAATTGGCGAAAACTACAGATGTGGTGGTGGTAGTGTCTCATCAGGACAATCAGGAGGAGATTTCGGAGCGTTGTATTCGGTTGTATAAGCCATTTTACATTGTTCCGGTAATTACCACTATGAAAGGGTCTAACATAAAGGAACAGGCAGAGTATCAGATTAATGGAAGATTGGTTGCCACGAAAAATGCACACATTCTTGTGGTGGATGATAATCGTATGAACTTGAAAGTGGTGGAAGGCTTCCTGCATAAGTACAATATTCAGGTGAGTACAGCTATTAGCGGAAAGGCAGCATTGCAATTGGTAGAGGATAATCGATATGATTTGATCTTTATGGATCATATGATGCCGGAGATGGATGGAATTGAGACCATGCATCGCATTCGAGCAAAAATTGGAAATTATTATCGGAATGTGCCAATTGTAGCGTTGACAGCCAATGCTATTGCAGGTGCCAGAGAGATGTTTTTGGAGGAGGGCTTTACGGATTTCTTAGAGAAGCCGTTGGAACGTTCTGTTTTGGAGCGTGTATTGTGCCGTAATCTCCCGGAAGAGAAAGTGGTTTGCTATGAGGAGGAAGTGACTGCTCAGGATACAGAGGAAAAGGGAAAAGAGGAAAAGCCGATTTCTACGTATGCCTCTGTAAAAGCAACCAGCCGAGATGAAGATTTTCTAATTGCAAAAGAGCATACGGAAGAAGTGGAAGAGCAAAAAACTGCACTTGTTCAGGAAGAACAGGAGGCAGAAGAAAATACTATGGAGGTGGATAATATGGTAATTGGAGATTTAGACATTCAGTCAGGAACACTATATTGTGGAGGGGAGGAAAATCTCATTGAAATCCTCAGAATTTGTGGAGACACGGCAGAGGAAAATATGGAGTCGATTCAGAAGTTCTATGAAGAGAGAAACTGGAAAGAGTACACGATTTTGGTACATGGAGTAAAGAGCTCCATGAAATCGGTAGGTGCCAATCAGTTATCAGACATGGCAAAAAATTTGGAGCAGGCTGGAAAAGATACAGACGAAGCTTATATTGATGCCAATCATCAACTGTTTATGGACGAGTATGTTCGTGTGAATACATTTTTACATGCCAGTCCATTGATTTATGAACAACAGGAGGGAAATGGGGCTGTAGAGGAGACTGTTTCTCTGGAAGAAATTTCAGAACAGGAGTTTGACAGCAGGATTTCTCAGTTAGAGGAGAAAATGTATGACTTTGATGGAGACGCAATGGCTGAGATTTTAAAGGATTTACAGAAATATTCTTATGGTGGAGTGTCATTGGACAAGCCATTGACATCCATTTTGCGGAAAGTTGAAATGTCAGACTTTATGTCGGCTTACGATACCTTAGTGAAAGTGAAATCGGAACTTAAGAAAAAGATGGAGAAACAGGGTTAGTTTTGGTTGAATGAAAAAGGAGGTGTTTCCATGATCAAGAAAATATCAAATATACTTCGTACGCTTTTGGGTGAAGGGAGAGATCTTCAGAATCGTCTTATGTGTTTTTGTCTTTTAGCGGGAGCTATAATGAGTGTGCTGACAATGTTAGAAAATCTCATTATCTCTGCCGATGCTCTCTTGATCGTTCAGATGCTGGCTGTGTTGGCGATCATGGGAATATCGTTGATTTTGGTTTTTTGGAATAATAAGGTGGAAGCTGTTGCCAGTATTGCCATACCTTTATTGGTGTATGTGGTCTTTCCTTATATCTTTTTTTCCAGTGGAGGGATCCATGGGGGCACCCCTGGTTGCCTTCTTGTAGGGATTGTTTTTATCTTTGTTTTGTTTTCTGGTAAGAAACTGATTGTGTATGCTAGTTTGGCAATTTTAGAGGATTCCATTGTATATATATTAGCAGTGCGTCATCCGGAGTGGGTTACTTTGTTCGATAACAGTAACGTGGAGTATTTTGATTCTTATTTCAGTCTCATGATGTCAGCCGTAGCTATAGGGGCGATTATTAAATTCCAAACAAAAATTTACCGCCAGGAAAAACGTGTGTCCAATCAGCAGAAAAAAGAGCTGGAGGAGTTATCACGGGATAGAGAGAAATTTTTTGCCAGTATGAGTCATGAGCTTCGTACCCCTATTAACAGCGTAATCGGCCTGAATGAGATGGTGTTACGACAGAGCAAAGAGGAAAATATCCGGGAATATGCTCTTGATGTTCAGAACGCAGGTAAGATGCTGCTGAATTTGGTCAATGATATTCTGGATTTTTCTCAGATTCAGGCACAGTGTATGGAAATTGTAGAGAGAGAATATGTTACCAAAGATTTGTTTCAGGATGTAGTGGATTTAATGGCTATCCGTATGCAAGAAAAAAATCTGGAATTTCGGGTGATTGTGGATAGTGAAATTCCCAAACAGCTCATTGGAGATGAGAGACGAATCCAACAGGTACTCCTAAATTTGTTAACCAATGCCTGCAAATACACGGAGGAGGGAACGGTTACCATAAATGCCTACTCCGACTATATAGGAGAAGACCGGGTCAAGCTCACTGTGGCAGTAGAAGATACGGGTGTTGGTATTCGAAAAGAGGATTTGGACAGTTTATTTGACCGATTTAAGCGTGTGAATAGCAAAGCAAATCAAAAGATTGAGGGAACTGGATTGGGATTGTCCATTACCAAACAGCTGGTGCTTATGATGAATGGACAGATTCATGTGGACAGTATTTATACCAAGGGTTCTACTTTTACTGTGGAGCTGGAACAGGGAGTAGGCAATCCTGAATCCATGGGAAAGGTGGCATTCTTCACGGAAAAACGAAATGTATTGGAAGAATATGTACCGTATTTCCAGGCACCGGAGGCCAAAGTGCTTGTGGTGGATGACTACAAGATGAACCTTATGGTAATTAAAAGATTACTGGAAAGTACTAAGGTGCAGATTGATTTTGCAGAGAGTGGAGAAGAATGTCTGGAAAAGACAAAAGAGAAGTTCTACCATGTCATTTTTATTGATAATCGTATGGTAGGTATGGATGGAGCGGCCACATTAAAAGCTATTCGAAGTCAAAGCAATGGATTTTGTCGGAATTCCCACTGTATTTTGTCCACTGCAGAAAGTGAACGGGTGGCTATACAGCTTTGTGAAGAATATGGTTTTAGTGATTATCTGCAAAAGCCTATTGTGGGTACTCAGTTGGAGCGAATGTTGGTTCGTTTTATTCCGGATGAAATTGTAGAACAGAGATTGGAGGACACAAGGGATGGTTCTGTAGAAAATCAGCATGTCTTTGTTAAGCGAAAAAAGAAGATATGTATCACTACAGACTGTGTTTGCGACCTTCCGGAAAGTATAGTAAAGGATATGGATATTCGTGTGATGTATCTTTATATTCAGACCTCAAAGGGAAGGTTTGCCGATACCAAAGAGGTAGATACAGATAGCTTGGCAAGAATGGAATTTCGAGATGTAAGGCCGGCCAGTGCGTCTGTGGAGGAGTATGAAGATTTCTTTGCGGATGTTTTGATGGAAGCAGAACGGGTGATTCATATTTCTTTGTCTTCCGGTATTGGTCTGAGTCATAGAGTAGCTATGAAAGCTGCAAAATGTTTTGACAATGTGGAAGTGGTGGACTCATGCCTGATTTCCGGAGGTCAGGGATTGTTGGTAATGTATGCAGCAGAGTTGGTACAGGAAGGCAATACCTATGAGAACATTTTAAATAAGATTGAGCATATGAAGAAAAAAGTGCATAGCGGATTTATTATGCCAGAGGCAGCTTCTTTAAATGAGTACGGATTTTTTAACATGTTGCAACGAAAATTATTAGATAGAAGCAATGTTCATCCCATTGCAATAGTAAGTCAGGGGAGAGTAAAGGTTCCGATTTGTCTGTTGGGTTCTATGGAAAAAGCAAGGAAACTGTTTGTGCGTTTCCACTTTCTTTCTAGAAAAAAGGTAGAGGACAGTGTGGTTATTATTAGTTATGCAGGATGTAGTATAAATGAAATTGAAATGGTGAAAAAGGAAATGGGAAAATACGTGAAATTTAAGCGTGTGATCGTGCAAAAAGCATCCTTTTCAAGTGCCTGCACAGCAGGGGTTGGAACCATTGGAATTTCCTATTTCAGGAAAGATATGTAAGATTGCCTTGCGTTTACTGGGAAAGTGTTGTCAGCAGGCATGTCTGCTTTATACAGGAACATTTGGCAGGAAAAGAGGAGGAGATTCCGAAGAGATTTAGGGATTTACTCCTCTTTTTTTTACGACTCTTTAGCCTAAAGGATTAGCTTTACGTGGCAGCATAAGTGTAAAGAGCTACCTGTTCATAGGGGGCAATTCGAAAAATGCCAGATATACAAGATGACTAAAAGTTTTATTTATGGCTGCACATACTCAGGTGCACCCTCTGAATAATAACAAAAATTTAAAAAAACTAGTATTGTAATTATTTTGTAATAAATGTATAATAAAAATGAAATAGAAACGGAAAATTGTGCAATATCACAAGGGGTGTAAAAGAGAGGAGAAGGAAATTGAAAAATAGACTGAAACATCTAGTAATTGGCATGGCTGGTGTTGGTATAATTGCAAGTGCAGTTGGAGTTGCAATTGCGGGACAACACAGTGTTACTGATTTTGCGGGACAGTTTGCTGAGGAATGTGGAAGTACACCAAAGGTGTTGTTCGGACAGAAGATTTCTACAAAGAAAGAGGCATCCAACGTAACGATTCATTACAAATGGGAAGGCTCACAGCCACACATTTATTATTCGAATATAAAGACAAAAGAAGCAACCACTTATCCTGGCGTTCCTATGAAAGATGAGGGAAATGGTTGGTATAGCTACACGGTATCTACAGAAGATGCATTATCTATGATTATCAATGTTCCGGAGGTAGAGTATCAGACTACGGAATTTAGTCGTGAACCGGGGGAATACTGGTATGATATGGATTTGGGATGGTCTAAGGAGATACCGGATAATTATGAGTTGCCAGAAGCTACGAAGGAGCCAGAAGCTTCTAATACAGAAGTGGCACAGCAGGCACCGATGAAGGAAGTGGTTATGGATGAGTCATCGGATCTCGCAGTAGAATCGAATATTATCGTGCATTATGCAGCAGACAATTTTTCTTCTGCCAATATTTACGGGTGGAATGCACTTCCAAATGATATTGAGATGGCATGGCCGGGTGAGGCTGCTTCAAAGGATAACGATGGCTATTTTACCTATGTATTCCGAAATGTATCAAAGGTGAATTTCTTATTTCATGACGATAAAGTTCAGACAGAGGACTTTTCTTTGAAACAGGCAGGAGAATATTGGTATGTGAATGGGGAATGGACTACTACAAAGCCTGAAGGATCTGGAGACCATGTGGAAGTGACTACGGCACCTACTGTTACGGATGCACCCCAGGGTAGTACAGGACCTGCTCCTACACCAGGCTCAGGAATTGAGGTGGGAACCGGTAAGACAGCAAGTTTTGCAGATACCAGAACCGATTTTCGTGATGAGTCTATCTATTTCCTTATGACCACTCGTTTTTATGATGGAGATAGCGGAAACAACAGTAGAGGTTCTCATGATGATGATGTAAAGAACCCACCGGAGGATCCATCCTGGAGAGGTGATTTTAAGGGATTGATCGAGAAACTGGATTATATTAAAGCCTTGGGATTTACTTCTGTATGGATTACACCGGTTGTAGAGAATAAGTCCAGATCTGGTTACGATTATCATGGGTATCATGCCTACAACTTTAAAAATGTAGATTCCAGATACCTATCCAATGGTGTTGGATACCAGGATTTGATCAATGCCTGCCATGAAAAGGGCCTAAAGATCATTCAGGATATTGTATTGAATCACTCCGGCGGATATGGAGAGGCGAACTTACAGACCTTAAGTACAAATGCAGAAGGAAGTATTGCAGGGCAGGATCCGGGGAACGTATTTAACCATGGATATATCAAATCCTGGGAGTCTTACGACGTACAGACCACAAGTATTGATGGAGACTGTATCGACTTAAATACAGAGAATACAAGGGTAATTGATTATTTAAAGGAAGCATACGATCAGTACATAAATATGGGTGTAGACGGTTTCCGTATTGATACTATGAAACATATTTCAAGATTGACTTTCAACAATGAATTTGCACCACATTTTAATGAGACAGCCAAGAGTGCCGGAACCAGTAATTTCTACATGTTTGGTGAAGTGTGTGCCAGAGATGAGAATGCATTGTATTTCAACAACTGGGCATGTATTTCTGCATTTTTCTATACCTGGGCTGAAAAGGACAGTTGGGCATGGGGAGATTCTGGAACAAACGCGACTAGTGTAAAGGCTCACTTTACAAAGTATCAGGATTATGGAGCTGAAAAAGCAAAAGCAGAGTTTAACAGTGACAATGCATTTTTGAATGGAAATGAATATCACAAACCGGACTACAGCATAAATTCCGGAATGGGTGTCATTGACTTCCCAATGCATTGGTCCTTTAGAAATGCAAATAATGCATACAACCGTGCATTACAGGACGATGCATATTACAATGATGCCACCTGGAATGTAGTATATGTAGACTCTCACGACTACGGTCCAAATACCATGGAGAAGATTCGTTACAAAGAAGGAACGGAAGCATGGGCAGAGAACTTAGATCTTTTGTTTACTTTCCGTGGAATTCCATGTATTTACTATGGTTCAGAAGTGGAATTCCAAGCTGGAAAGACAATCGATGGATTTAGCCAGAAGATTTCAGAGACAGGTCGTGCATACTTTGGAGATAACATTGAAGGTGGAGTGACTGCCAGTGATTTTGGAGAGTTTACAGCCAGCGGAACAGTAAAGGAAACACTAAACAAGCCATTGGCATTACACTTACAGACCTTGAACAAGATCCGTCAGGCAGTTCCTGCCCTTCGTAAAGGTCAGTATTCTACAGACGGATGTAATGGAAACATGGCATTTAAGCGTAGATATACCGATGGAAATATAGACAGCTTTGCCTGCGTGGCAATTTCAGGAGATGCTACATTCTCAGGTATTCCTGGAGGAACCTATACAGACTGTGTTACCGGTGATACACAGACGGTAGCAGAAGGCGGTACCTTATCGGTATCCTGTGCAGGAAAAGGAAATCTTCGTGTTTATGTATTAGATACTGCTAAGACAAAAGCTCCGGGTAAGGTAGGAGAAGGAAGTGCTTACCTGAAATAATTGGATTTTCCAATAGGACGGTTTGGCTACTTTGAGATGGATAAAAGTCAAAGTTCACAGGTATGTGAACTGTAACGGATAAAACACTTTGTAATGATGGGATATCATTGCAAAGTGTTTTTTTACCATATAAAATGACAGAGTATAAGACTAATAGAAATGGAACAGATACGAAAAATAAAAGAAGAAAGAAGGAAAGCAAATGAAACGAAAATTATGGTTGTGTATGGGCGGATGTATGGGACTTGCTGTTGCAACAGCAATGGCAGTGGGCGTGTTTACCGCCGATGATAGCGAAAAGAGAACATGGATCTTATGTTTACCTTCCGTGGAATTCCATGTATCTACTACGGATCTGAGATTGAGTTTAAGAAAGGCAAGAGAATTGACAACTATAAAGAACCGTTGGAGAATACAGGTCGTGCTTATTTTGGAGACCATATTGAAGGAAGTGTCAATACTACTGATTTTGGTGAATATAACAATGCCAGTGGTGCGATTGCAGAAACTTTGAATTCCACTCTTGCACAGCATCTTGCAAAATTAAACCGTATTCGTCGTGCCGTTCCTGCTTTGCAGAAGGGACAGTACTCAACAGAAGGCTGCAATGGTGGTATTTCTTACAAGAGAAGATATACTGCGGATGGTGTAGATAGTTATGCATTGGTTGCAATTTCATCCGGATGTACTTTTAGCGGTGTATTAGACGGAACTTATGTGGATTTGGTATCCGGTGATACGAAGACTGTTTCTTTGCAAAAAATAAGTTTTTTTGTCGAATTCAAGAAAAAGAGAAAAATATTTTTGGAAAAGAGAAATGTTACATTTACAATCACGAAAAACAATGTTATAATGATTACATGTCTAGCTTGCCGAATATAAAACAATCGTTTCTTGCACAGCCTTGTGTGCAGGGACTATCTGAACTGTTACAAAAGCTTTACATATTCCAGGGTAGTTATTAGGTAAGACGCTTATATATTGAGAATTGCAGGTTGTTTGATGAGGAGCTGCCATTCTCAATGTATAAGCGCTCCGACATAATAAGGAAGTTTGAGAATTATGTGGAAAGAATGGTTTGACAGAACTTGGAGAGCAGAACAGATATTTGCAAGATAGAAAACAAAACTGGGAGAGGTGAGAGACTTGATTAAGAAAGAGATGATAGCTATGCTGTTGGCTGGTGGACAGGGTTCCCGTTTGGGTGTGTTGACTGCGAATGTTGCGAAGCCGGCAGTATCATTTGGAGGAAAGTACCGCATTATCGACTTTCCGTTGAGTAACTGTATCAATTCAGGTGTAGATACAGTAGGTGTTTTGACACAGTATCAGCCATTGAAGCTGAATACACATATTGGGATTGGTATTCCATGGGATTTGGATAGAAATATTGGAGGAGTCTCTATTTTGCCACCTTATGAGAAGAGTGTAAATAGTGAATGGTACACAGGTACAGCCAATGCTATCTATCAGAACTTAGCGTACATGGAGCAGTACAATCCTGAGTATGTGTTAATTCTTGGTGGAGACCATATTTATAAGATGGATTATGAAGTGATGCTTCAGTTCCACAAAGAGAATAAGGCAGATGTTACAGTAGCTACTATGCCGGTTCCTATGGAAGAGGCAAGCCGTTTTGGTGTAGCGATTACAGATGAGAAGAAGCGAATCTCTGAGTTTGAAGAGAAGCCTGCGAACCCTAGAAGTAACTTGGCATCTATGGGTATTTATATCTTCTCATGGCCTATATTAAGAGATGCATTGATTGCGTTGAAGGATCAGCCTGGATTGGACTTTGGTATGCATGTATTGCCATACTGTATGGAGAAGGGAGATCGTTTATTTGCATATGAATTCAACGGATATTGGAAAGACGTTGGAACATTGGCAGCATATTGGGAAGCGAATATGGAATTGATTGAGCTTATTCCAGAGTTTAACTTATATGAAGAGTTTTGGAAGATTTACACAAAGGCAGATCGTATTCCACCACAGTTTATCTCTTCAGAGGCTGTGATTGATAAGGCGATCATTGGTGATGCCTGCGAAATTTATGGTGAAGTACATAATTCTGTAATTGGTTCCGGTGTATATATTGGACCGGGAGTAGTAGTTCGTGATTCCATTATCATGAATTCTACTTCTATTGGAGATCGCACCATTATCGATAAGAGTGTGATTGCAGAGAATGTAGTCATTGGAAATGACTGTCATGTTGGTGTGGGTGAAGAAGCACCAAATGTATTGAAGGCAGATGTATATGCATATGGATTAGTTACAATTGGTGAGAACAGTGTGATTCCAGGTGGTATCCGTATCGGTAAGAACACAGCTATTTCAGGCGTGACAGAACCGGGAGATTATCCAAATGGACTATTAGAAAGTGGACAAGTAATTATTAAGGCAGGTGACAGATAATGAGAGCAGTTGGAATCGTATTAGCTGGAGGAAATAGCAACAGATTGGAGCAGTTATCAAACAAGAGAGCGGTTGCAGCTATGCCTATTGCTGGTGGATATCGCAGTATCGACTTTGCACTTAGTAATATGTCAAACTCTCATGTTCAGAAAGTAGCTGTATTACCACAGTATAATGCAAGATCCCTCAATGAGCATTTGAACTCAGCAAAATGGTGGGATTTTGGTCGTAAGCAGGGTGGTTTGTTTGTATTTACACCAACCATTACAGCGGAAAATGGAAACTGGTATCGTGGAACCGCAGATGCGATTGCACAGAACCTTTCTTTCTTAAAGAGCAGCCATGAACCTTATGTAATTATTGCATCTGGTGATGGTGTATATAAGATGGATTACAACAAAATGTTAGAGTATCATGTAGCAAAGAAGGCAGACATTACAGTAGCTACAAAGGTATTGCCTGCAACAGAGGATGCTACACGTTTTGGTGTGATTCGTACAGACGAAGATGAACGTATCATCGAGTTCGAGGAAAAACCTATTGTTACTGATTCAAATCGTGTTTCAGCAGGTATTTATGTAATCCGTAGACGTTTATTGATCGAGTTGATCGAAAAAGCTATGGAAGACGAGCAGTATGATTTTGTAAAAGACATTTTGATCCGATATAAAAACTGGAAGCGTATTTATGCATACGAGATGGAGGGATATTGGAATAATATTTCTACTGTACAGTCATACTATAAGACAAATATGGATTTCTTAAAGAAAGAAACTCGTAATTATTTCTTTAAGCAATATCCGGATGTATATTCGAAGGTGGATGACCTTCCACCAGCTAAGTACAATGTGGGATCCAGTGTAAAGAACAGTTTGGTTTCCAGCGGATGTATCATTAATGGTAATGTTGAGAATTCTATTTTATTTAAGGAAGTATATGTTGGTAACAATGTTAC
This sequence comes from Lachnospiraceae bacterium, assembly GCA_045124315.1. Lineage (GTDB taxonomy): Bacteria > Bacillota > Clostridia > Lachnospirales > Lachnospiraceae > CAG-411. The sequence goes on along the minus strand of JBGVLO010000176.1, from coordinate 46,045 downwards.
CATTAAGAATTCCATCATTTTAAATGATGCATACATAGGTGACAACACTTATATTGAGAACTGTATCGTGGAAAGTAGGGACACGATTCGTTCCGATATGAAATATATAGGTGCTGAAGACAACATACGAATTGTTGTTGAAAAAAATGAACGGTATGTATTATAGACAACAGGTTGACAGCCGGGTGCTAGAAAACAGCCTATCGTAAGGGGTGCAGTTAAGCTGTGTAGATAGGTAAGAGACAGCAGGTGGACAATCCATTGACATACCATAGACTGAATTAAGAAGGGGGCTTACAATATGCAGATTACAGATGTAAGAGTAAGAAAAGTAAGTAAAGAAGGCAAAATGAAGGCGGTAGTATCCATCACACTTGATAATGAATTCGTAGTACACGATATCAAGATCATCGAAGGAGACAAGGGGTTCTTTATTGCAATGCCTAGTAGAAAAGCAGGAGATGGTGAGTACAGAGACATTGCTCATCCAATCAATTCTGAGACAAGAGACAGAATTCAGAAGATTATTTTAGAGAAGTATGAAATTGCTCTTACCGAAGAGGAAGAGGAGCTGGAATAAAATAGCAAAAGAATAGTGACAGGACTTTCCCTACGAAGTTCTGTTGTGGAAAAGTAGAGGGCTGTCGCAGTAGCGGCAGCCTTTTTCATCTTATATGATTAGGGTGTCAAAAGTTTATATTTTGTTGTGCAATTTTATAATAGCAATTTAAAAAGTGACCTTTTGACACCCTAATCTTTATAGGAAAGTTAATGGAGGGATAGAATGAAAAATTTTTTAGCATGGGTTTTGGTGCTGGTCTTTCTGGCTGGTGCAACTTACTATTTGGAGCAACAGTGTGGGATTGTGACAGCCGTTGTTAATGGAAGCATGACCGAGGAGGAGGAAGCAGAGTTTGTGAAGCAACTGCATGACGGATTATTAAATCGAGAGAAAAAAGTGGTATTGCAGTATCGGGGGAACGATGCGGATATGGAGAGTTTCGTGAAGGACAGCGTAAATCGTGCCTTTGAACTGGATGATAAAAATACCTCGTCGGATTTTGACTATATGCATTATGTACATTCTGCTACTCATGTTAATATGAGGGGGTTGTATCGTGTGTATACGGTCGAGTATGAATTTGATTATTTAGAGAGCAGGGAGCAAACCCAGGAGGTGGACCGAAAGATTGCAAAAGTCATAAAAAATAAAATTTCGGACACTATGTCAGACTATGAAAAAATCAAGATCATACATGATTATATTATTGACAATGTGGATTATGATACCAGCATAAAACAGAATTCACCTTATTATGCCTTGGTAGAAGGGCGATCTGCCTGTCAGGGATATGCAACTTTATTGTATAAAATGGCAACAGAGGTGGGAATCCCATGCCGGGTGATTACAGGAACTGCTCAGGGAGGACTGCATGCCTGGAATATTGTGGAGCTTGATGGGGAATGGTATAACATAGATGCCACTTGGGATGATCCACTGGGAGCATTCAATGCATCGGGAGTAAGGTACCGCTATTTCTTAAAGTCAGACAGCGAGTTATTGGATCATGTCCGGGATGATGAATTTATGACTTCCCAATTTTATGACGAATATCCAATGGCCAGTCGGTCGTATATGAAGTGAAAGAATAATGGAACATAGTCTTTGCTTAGGCTGAAAACAGTGCAAATAAATCCTTGACAATTATATTATATGTGTTATAGTTGAGATAGAACAAATATAGCGAATGAAAAATGTGGAGGTGCAGGGTTATGAATATTAGTAAATTTACACAGAAATCAATGCAGGCAGTACAGGATTGCGAGCGTGTTGCCTACGATTATGGACATCAGGAGTTGGCACAGGAGCATTTGCTTTATAGCTTATTGACCATAGAGGATAGTCTGATCAAAAAGTTGATAGAGAAGATGGAAATACAGGCACCTGTATTTCAGGCACAGGTAGAAGGCTTGTTGGAGAAGAGACCAAAGGTGTCCGGTGGGAAAGTATATGTGGGAAATGATTTGAATAAAGTGTTGATCTATGCAGAGGATGAGGCCAAGCACATGGGGGATGAATATGTATCTGTAGAGCATTTATTCCTTAGTATCATGAAAAATGCCAGTCGTGAAATGAAGGGATTGTTCCAATCCTTTGGAATTGACCGTAACCGATTTTTACAGGCATTGTCCACTGTGAGAGGCAATCAGAAGGTAACTTCCGATAATCCGGAAGCTACCTACGATACGTTGGAGAAGTACGGATACGATCTGGTGGAGAGAGCCAGACAGCAGAAGTTGGATCCGGTTATTGGACGTGATGCAGAGATACGAAATGTAATCCGAATCTTATCCCGTAAGTCCAAGAATAACCCGGTGTTGATCGGTGAACCCGGTGTAGGAAAAACAGCAGCCGTAGAAGGTCTTGCACAGCGTATTGTCCAGGGCGATGTGCCGGACGGGTTGAAGGATAAGAAGATTTTTGCGTTGGATATGGGGGCACTGGTTGCCGGGGCCAAGTACCGTGGAGAATTTGAGGAACGTCTGAAAGCCGTGTTGGAAGAAGTGAAGAACAGCGATGGGGAAATCATTCTGTTTATCGATGAACTGCATACCATCGTAGGTGCCGGAAAGACAGAGGGAAGTATGGATGCGGGAAATATGTTAAAACCTATGCTTGCCAGAGGAGAATTGCATTGTATCGGTGCTACCACACTGAATGAGTATCGAATGTATGTGGAGAAGGATGCGGCTTTGGAGCGAAGATTCCAGCCGGTTATGGTGGCAGAGCCTACCGTGGAGGATACCATCTCTATTTTGCGAGGCTTGAAGGATCGCTATGAGGTGTTCCATGGTGTGAAGATTACAGATGGAGCTTTGGTTTCTGCAGCTACCTTATCCAACCGTTACATTTCTGATCGATTTCTTCCGGATAAGGCCATTGATTTGGTAGATGAAGCTTGTGCATTGATTAAGACAGAGCTTGACTCTATGCCTACGGAAATGGATGATATGCGCAGAAAGATTATGCAGTTGGAAATTGAGGAGACTGCCTTGAAAAAGGAAACGGACCATCTGAGTCAGGAGCGTTTGGAAAATCTGCAGAAAGAGTTGGCAGAGTTACGGGATGAATTTGCAAACCGTAAGGCAAAATGGGACAATGAGAAGTCTGCAGTGGAAAAGGTGCAGAAGATAAAAGAAGAGCTGGAAGTCTTGCACAATGAGTACAAGATTGCAGAACGAAACTATGATACTGCAAAAATGTCAGAATTGCAGTATGGAAGAATTCCACAGTTAGAAAAACAACTGGAAGAAGAGGAAGAACGGGTAAAGAAGAACGACAGAGAATTGGTGCATGACAGCGTCAGCGAGGAAGAAATTGCCAGAATCATTTCCCGCTGGACGGGCATCCCGATTGCGAAGCTTACGGAAAGCGAGAGGGCAAAGACACTGCATCTTCCGGATGAATTGCATAAGAGAGTGGTAGGTCAGGATGATGGTGTACAGAAAGTGGCAGAGGCAATCCTTCGTTCTAAGGCAGGTATCAAGGATCCTACCAAGCCAATTGGTTCTTTCCTGTTTTTAGGACCTACCGGTGTTGGTAAGACAGAGCTTGCAAAGGCCCTGGCAGAAAGCTTGTTTGACAATGAGCAGGCGATGGTGCGTATTGATATGAGCGAATACATGGAGAAATACTCTGTTTCCCGTTTGATCGGTGCAGCACCGGGATATGTAGGCTATGAAGAAGGCGGACAGCTTACAGAGGCAGTGAGAAGAAAGCCATATTCCGTGGTACTGTTTGATGAAATAGAGAAGGCACATCCGGACGTGTTTAATGTGTTATTGCAGGTGTTGGATGACGGACGAATCACCGACTCACAGGGAAGAACCGTAGATTTCAAAAATACCATTTTAATTCTTACTTCCAATATCGGCTCCAGTTATTTGTTAGATGGAATCGACGACAATGGAAATATTACAGAGGAAGCCCAGGATATGGTCAATGGCGAACTGCGTGGACATTTCAGACCGGAATTTTTGAACCGTCTGGATGAGATTATTATGTTTAAGCCATTGTCAAAAGAAAATATTGGTGGAATTGTAGATCTGTTAGTTGGAGAACTCAATGAAAGGCTGGTAGATAAGGAGCTGAAGATTGTTCTCAGTGACAGCGCAAAACAACATGTGATAAATGAGGCGTATGATCCGGTATATGGTGCAAGACCGCTAAAGAGATATCTGCAAAAACATGTGGAGACTCTGGTTGCTCGTATGATATTGTCGGACGAGGTAAATATGGGGGATACCATTGAACTGACCGTACAGGACGGGGAGCTGATAGGAAACTGCAGGTAGGACGCACTTTCCTATATGGAAAAAGGCTGTGTTTTCGCGACGAAGTCGTGAAGCACAGCCTTTGTTGGTATAGCAGTTTACTAATTATGATACTATTGATATTTATCCATGGTAGCCACACATTCCACCAATTGTTCCATAAGGGATCTGGTAGCTTTGGCTTTTCTGTTTGTATTTTCGCCTAATTCAGCAATACGTTGTGTATTGGCTGAAATTTCTTGACTTGTTCCTGAAATTTGTTGAATACTCTCCACAATGTTCACATTTGCCTCGTAGATAGACTCAATCTGATCGGATGTATTATGAATATTTTCATTAAGAGAACCAATACTCTCTTCAATGCTCAAGAATTGTTCTTCGGCATTTTGGATCAGTTCATGTTCATTAGCGGTAACGGAAGTTACCGTATCTACTGTCATTTTTGCTGTTTCTGCATTTTTTTGTAAGTCACTCACGATCTGTTGGATTCCTTCTGTCAGGCTTCTGGTTTCGTCTGCCAGCATTCGGATCTCATCGGCTACAACAGCAAATCCTTTTCCTGCTTCTCCGGCACGGGCACTTTCAATGGAAGCATTTAAGGCAAGCAGATTGGTCTGTGAAGAAATAGAAAAAATCTGTTCTGTAATATTGCTTACTTCTGTTGTATTTGCTAATAATTGTGAAATAGAGTCCACAAGCATGGCATTTGCTTCTTTGGATTCCTGTGCGGTAGTATGTAGAGAATTCATTGCAGCTTTACCATGTTGTACTGCATCCTTTGATTGCTGGGCAAGGTCTACCATAGAAGTTGCCGTACCCTTTGTTGTAAGAAGCATATTGTGGATATCGGATGTCATAACTGTCTGTTTTTCAATATTGGAAGCATTGTCGGAATTTCCTTCCGAGATATCGTTCAATGCCAAAGCTGTACTTTCAAGATCTTCTCCAAGTTCGTCAATGCGTGTATTGGCTTCTTTGGTGTTCGTCTTTACCGTATCTACAATGCTAAGGACATCCTGTAATAAAGCGCTTGTTTTTTCCTGTTCGTGCTTAATAGAGGAAATCTTCGTATCGTTGTTTTTATTTGAGATTTTCGTGGTAGCACATAAAACAATAAAATAAATGATAACCGGCGCAAGCTGAAGTAAAATGGAAGCCGTTATGATTTCATTTCCTCCATGACTATGTTTGAGAACAGCGACCACATAAACAATATCCAGAATGTTTTCCAAACAAAAGCATAGTGCTATCCGGAAAATAAGCTTATAGTCAAAATACAACAGGTATATGATTGTGATCGGAAATACAATGGTGAATACCAGATCGTTTTTTCCGCCAAACAGGACAATACCGTAAAGGATGGCAAAACCCACAATGGAAATGTGTTTGAACAGCAATCCGTCTTTTTGTCTGAAATAGAAAATGAAATTTAAAATCAGTGACAAAATGGCGGTCCCAACAACTGTAAGTGTAAAGCCAAGTGTAATATGGTGGTCAAGATAGTCTTTAAAATATCCAACGGTTATGATGGATACAATGACCGTGATGATCGTTAACGCAAATTTGTTTACGGTTTTTAGATAATTGTTTTCTTGTGAATTTGTCATATAAATTTCCTCCCCCTACATTTTTCAAGTATAATTACCCCTATACCCACATTATATCATTTGGATGGAAGAAAAAAAAGAAAATTGTAAAAAAAAGTAAGAAAGAGTTTCGCTTGCGAAACTCTAGCGCGTTCGCGGTATTGCGAAGCAGTTAACTTCTACTCTGCGAACTGCGCATCCTCGCGGAGCGTTTTTTACTATTATAGTAAAAAAACATTTGGAATTAATGGGAATTCCAAATGGAAATTGCCTGTTTAAAGCGCCTGTGTCTGCCTTTTTTTTCTACTGGGAAGTGCATTTGTTCGGAAATGGAATGGATTACCCGATCTTCTGCAATGGAAGCAATGGCCTGTGCGGCATTTGCGGTTGCAACATTTGGAACAAAACCGGCGGCCATGGTGCGGTGTCCACCTCCATCTCCGAAATCTTTCAGAGCTTTTCGAATAACTTCCGAGGCATCAATCTCATTTTTGCTGCTACGTGCGGAAAACTTCACTCCATTTTCACGGTAGGTATGACTCAGGACGAAATCCACCTCTCGTAAGGTTAAAATAAAATCTGAAATCTGACCAGCAATTGCTTCTGGGCAGTTTTCTCCTAAGTCTACCAAAGCAATGGTTTGATAGATGCGCAGATTTTCAATTGCATAATGGTAACTGGAAAGATCCCTAAGCTTTAGATTACAACTATCCAGGTGTTTTAAAATCTCCTGATCTGCTAACTTGTGAAGCTTTGTATAGGTTTCCAGATCCAGGTCGGTAACTGACCTGGAAAGTGCATTCGTATCGATACGGATGGCGTATAGAAGAGAGGTGGCCATCAGACGATCGATGGGAATGGCATTCTCCATAAAGTAAGATGCCATGATCGTGGCACAGGCTCCAATCTCCGGCCGTATATCGTGAAAAAGATAGGAGGAAGTGTCCTGTAATTCATGATGGTCAATGCAGGCAATCACTTTTCCACGGTATGCTTTTACATTGCTGTTTCCTTTTTGGCAATCTACCAAAATCGTTTCGTCGTCCGGGCGAAACTCTATGCTTTCGGCAGGGGTTATATCAAATTTCAGCAGCTCGATCATTTTGATGGTATTGTATTTGTCGATCTCGCCTTTATAACAAACGATTGCCTGTTTTCCAAAGTGCTCCAGCAATACTTTGAGCCCATGGGCAGTAGCAAGTGCGTCCTGATCCGGATAATTGTGTGTCTGGATAAAGACCACTTTCTTTGAAATAACCTGTAAAAGTTCCTGTAATTTAGTCATGTAGCTTCCTCCTTTCCCTGATTTTTCAATAACTAAGTTTTATTATACCTTAAAGGTGAAAATTTCTGCAATAGAAAAAATAATCCAATGGTATTTCTTAAATCTGGAACTGTTCCATTTTTGAAGTTTCTGCTATAATAGCTAATAACAAAACGTTATTTGATTATTACAGAAACAGGAAGGTTTTACTATGAATGTAAAAGAAGTGATAAAAAAATATTTTGGATATGATAGCCTAAGAAATGGGCAGCAGGAATTAGTGGATGGTATTTTAGCCGGTGAGGACGTGCTGGGCGTTATGCCTACGGGAGCAGGGAAGTCTTTGTGTTATCAGGCTTCTGCATTATTGCTAAAGGGAATTACGATCGTCATATCACCACTCATTTCGCTCATGTCAGACCAGGTAAAGGCACTGAATCAGGCGGGAGTGCATGCGGCATATATCAATAGTTCACTTACGGAGCGACAGATTGAGAAGGCGCTTTCACTGGCTGCAATGGGACAATACAAGATTATTTACGTGGCGCCTGAGCGATTGAACACTTCTCGGTTTCTCGATTTTGCCATGGGAGCCGATATTTCAATGCTGACTGTGGATGAAGCCCATTGTATCTCTCAGTGGGGGCAGGACTTTCGACCAAGTTATCGGGAAATCATAAGCTTTCTGCGGCTGTTACCAAAGAGACCGATTGTCAGTGCATTTACGGCAACAGCTACGGAGCAGGTAAAGCAGGATATTTGTGCTATCTTACAATTGCATCAGCCAAAGGTTGTGGTGACAGGGTTTGACCGTCCAAATTTGTATTTTCGCGTTCTTCCGAGAAAGGGTGGAAGGGAGACAGACAATGCGATCCTCAATTATATCAACAGCCATGACACAGAAAGTGGAATTGTGTACTGTGCCACTAGAAAAAATGTGGATAAAGTCTATGAAATATTGAAATCACACGGGGTATCGGTGGGAAAATATCATGCAGGTATGTCCATTGAGGAACGTCGAACCAGTCAGGAGGATTTTGCTTTTGACCGCGTGTCTGTGATGGTTGCTACTAACGCATTTGGAATGGGAATTGATAAGTCAAATGTTCGATATGTATTGCATTATAATATGCCACAAAGTGTGGAGTATTATTATCAGGAAGCGGGACGAGCCGGAAGAGATGGAGAGGAAGCAGAGTGCATCTTATTTTTCTCCAAGCAGGATATTATGATCAATAAACGTTTGTTGGAACTGAAATCAGTAGATGCTTATGGATATGAGATTGCGCCAGAGGTGCGAAGAAACGACCAGAGAAAGCTCAATCAGATGATAGAGTATTGTGAGACCGATCAGTGTTTAAGAGAATATATGCTTCAGTATTTTGGAGACAATAGTCCGTGTAATTGTGGCAAATGTAGCAGTTGTGTGGTGGATGAGCAATTATACGATGAAGAAGTGCTGTCTGCGCAAAAGAAAAAATCTGCTGCAAAGGCATTGGAAATGGCCGGATTGTCAGAGCAGGGAATGGCATTATTTGCATTATTAAGAACAGAACGGGCAGAGCTTGCAAAAGAACAGGGAGTTCCGCCGTTTATTATTTGTTCGGATAAGACTTTGAAAGATCTTTGTATCAAGCTGCCAAAGGAAATGTCGGATATGCTTGGCATTTACGGAATGGGTGAACAGAAAGTGGAACAATATGGAGCAAGATTTTTACAGGTGGTCCAAAATTTTGTGAACAGTAATTTTGTAGATGTGGGATCCATGCAACAGGAAGAACAGATAGAAGCCAAACAGCAAAAGCGACCATTTTACATAGAGCCGGAACGATTAGAACAGTTGGAATTGCAGGAGGATGCCAAGGTATCGGATTTAGCAAATCAAATCAATGCACTGTGTGAGGACAAGGATCGCAAAAAACTGACTGCGAAATTCCTAAATGAATTGTTAGTAAATGCAGGATATTTATTTGAGGAAGAGGCCGGAGACAAAAAGCAAAAGAGAGTATCGGAGCTTGGTGGAAAGATTGGCATTAAGGAAGAACTGCGGCAAGGTAAGATGGGAGCGTATTATGCGATCAGTCATTCTAAGGAGAGTCAGCAGGTGATGCTTTCGTTGTTGCGGGAGTATCTGAAAGTAGAAGCTAATGTTTCTGCTCACCGGTAGTTTTAGGTTGGAATATACTGGAAAAAAGTAAGGAACTGTGGTAGAATAGAAAGAAAAAAAGGAGGGGGTTTTATGTTTTATTTTACAGATGATTGCAGGATTGGGATCGAACAGTTGGATGAAGAACATAGGTATTTGTTTGAATTACTGGGGAAAATGGACGAACTTCTTCATGCTGATTATATGCCGGATCGATATGATTATGTAAAGAATGTTTTGCGGGAGTTAGAAGAGTATGCCGATACACATTTTGCACATGAGGAAGGATATATGCGGGAAATCTGTGATCCGGAATTGCCATATCAGAGGGCACAGCATACATTCTTCAGGGACCGGATTGACATGTTTTTTATGAAAAATATTGACAGTGATGAGCAACAGCAGGAAATACTGGAAGAATTGACGGAGTTTCTGGCAAAGTGGCTGTATCGTCATATCATTGGAAGCGACATTATGATAGGAAAATTGCCTCCACTGGAAGAGTGGATGCTCAAGGAGAATCCATGCGAATTTTCGGATGAGTTTTTAGTGGGACAGGCTATGATCGATAGTGAACATAAAATGTTGTTTTCTATTTGTGAACGGGCCCTTCATTTGGCAAAACAGAGGGTAGATGAAACAGATATTCCTGCTATCAGGGAAGTCATAAAGGAACTCAAAGAATATACCATAATCCATTTTCAGGATGAAGAGGCATACATGGAGAGCATCCACTATGAGGGATTGCCGGCTCAGAAAAGAGCCCATGAGGCATTTATTATGAAAGTAGAATTGAGTGAGCAGGTAGATTTTACTAAGAAGACTCAGGAGGAGTTTGAGAAGATCCTTGAATTCTTACTGAGCTGGCTGGTGAATCATATCCTGTATATGGATAAAAAGATTGGGTAGCAGATAGAAGTGTATCTTACTCTATAGGAAAGTTCGTCCTATAGAGCAAAAAACGCTCCGCGAGGATGTGCACAGATGCGAGAGGAGTATTGTTGCGCAGTAGCTTTCAACCAATCAAACGTCGTCTTCGCCTCGTTTTCTTGGGAAAGCCTTGCCTGCCAGTTTTCTAGCCTTCGCTTTGACCTTACGGTCTTTGCTTAGGCTGAAAACAGTGCAAAAAAGCATGCAACACGCATCTGGCACGCAAAGTGGATCAAGTCCCTCATGAGTGAGGGATACAGGGAGTTGAAGTGGACTTGTCCACTTTGTTCTATACAGGGAGGGGGGATTGATTGGATGGCAGAGAATAAAATAACAGTGGGGATTTTAATGGGCAATATTTGTGCGGTGCACTCAGATGACTTGTTAAATGGGCTTGTACATGCGGCAACGGATATCGGTTGCAATGTACAGACATTGTTTTTTATGGGAGCACATGCCAATTGTTTTGACGAATTATATTATTATGAAGGAGGCAATAAAGAACAAGAATATTTGTTCCAATTTAATACTGTATTTGACTATGCGAACTTGGGAAAGCTGGATATACTCATTGTTGTGTATTCAACCTTCTACCTTTATATGGATGAGAGTAAGGAAGAATTCTTTGCCCGTTTTCAAGATTTATCTGTACCGATCATTATTGTGGGGGATGAATATGAGAATTACTGTAGTGTAATATCGGACAATCATAATGGAATACGCGAATGTGTGGAGCATCTGATCAACACACATGGTTGTAGGAAAATTGCCTATTTGGGTGGTCCAAAGGAAAATAACCGGGACGCGGCAGAACGTCTGGAAGCCTATTGTCAGGTGATGGAAGAACATGGACTGGAAATTAAGCATGAGATGATCGAATATGGGGATTATTCCGCCAATTCTGCAGTTCTTTTCGGGAAACTATTGGATAACAATCCCCAGCTGGAGGCGGTGGTTTGTGCAAATGATACTATGGCACTTTCCGGATATGAGGAGTGTAGAAAGAGAGGGCTGATTCCGGGAAAGCATATTGCAATTACAGGGTTTGATGATATTGCGGAGGCGAAGTTTGCTAACCCACCATTGACTACTTTGGAACAGAATTCTTATGATCTGGGATATGTGGCTATGAAAAAGGCGGTGACATTATATCTTGATGGGGATACAGATTCTGTCAAGGTACCGGTTTATTTCAAACACAGAGAATCTTGTGGCAACGAAAAAAAGGAAGTGGACTATCCTCAGATAAAGGAAAAAGCAGATTCCATTGAAAAAATTGCACAAAGATGCACAGAAGAATTTCTTCAGAAGGTATGTTTGTACAAGCTTAGTACCAAGGAGGGCATGGATTCTTCCGGGTTATTGTATCGGGTATTTTATCATATTACCTATGTTTATCTGGGAGAGGAAGAGATGGAATATGATGTGGAGTTTTTGGATGTATCCATGCATACACTGGCAAATTCCAACCGCTTTTCCAGCAGTAAATTGGTTACGGAATTGTGCAGACAGATTACAAATATTCTTTTTCTGGGAGAGAATAATATAAGAAAAAAGATACTTTCCGATTTGTGTTACCACATTTTAGATTATATACAGAATATTATTGTAATTGGCAGCAGTAATCGGACGGATACCTTGCAGAGAAATATTTGGACCACCCCGTTTATTACCAGAGATATGATTGCTAATATTGACGATCAGGAACAGATGTGGGAAGCGGTAATGGAACGCTTGCGATTTATGCAGATCAACAATGCATATCTGTTCCTTTTGAAAGAGAGAAAGATTAATACCTGCATTCAGGAGTGGAAATGCCCGGAGGAACTGGAACTTGTAGCAAAAATTGAGCAGGGGGTTATTTCCAATCAATGTAAAAACCAGAAGGTAAATGCAGAACATGGTTTTGTGGATGTGATTTCTTGGGACGCCAGTAGAAACATGGCTGCTTATTCCCTATTTGCAGGAGTCAGAATGTACGGGTTACTAATCTGTGAAATGACATCGGACAATATTACCAGTATGTACAGTTCCAGTCTGCATATTGGAAGTGCCATGCAGTTTATCGATTTAATGAAAAAACAGCGAATTGTGCAAGAGGAACTGGAGTCGGCAATGACGGAATTAAAAGGTAAGAATGATATTTTAAATATGATGTCAGAGAAGGACGAACTGACCGGTTTGTATAATCGGAGAGGTTTCTTAGAGAACGCCATGGCAATAATGGAAGGCGCAAAAAATTATTATGTTTTATGTATTTATGCGGATTTGGATCATTTGAAGCAGATTAACGATCAATTTGGACATCAGGAGGGGGATTTTGCCATAAAGCAGGCAGGTAAATATTTGAAAGAAAGCTTGAAAGAAGCCGATGTGGTTGGTCGGATTGGAGGCGACGAGTTTGCCGTTGTAGCAGTGATTAAAAATGAAAATCTGGCAGTAGAAATCCGGGATAGAATCATTCTTAGGAGCAAATTATTTAATCAAGGTTCAGATAAGCCGTACTATGTGGAAATGTCCATTGGTTATGTGGTATATAAGTGGAGAGAAGACCTGGAACTCAATCAGATGCTTTCTGCCGCAGATCTGATGTTGTATAAAAATAAGGCTAAGAAACGAAAAGATGCCAGAAAGATGGAAAACTAACAGTTACTGTTTACGTGTGCGTGTACAGTAACAACTAACGGATTTTGCAGCCTTTGCATGCAAAAATAACTCTATACGAATAAATGAAAATTTGTTACAATGTGTGTAACTGTTCAGAGGGTGCATCTGATATTTTACGAATGTCACCCTCAGAGCAGTTAAAATTTTATCATTTATTGCAGCATGCAAAGGAAAGGAAAAAATGAAGATAAGAGACAATAAAATGAAGATTTTCCATGTGCATACAGAGCGGTGTAAACATGCCAGTGAGGAAACCGAAGAACAATATGTGCAAAAAGTCATTCAAATGAATGCGTCGGATATTTATTTTACAGATCATGTTCCGTTTCCGGGGAATCCATTCGGGCATCGTATGGATATGGAGCAGTTAGAGGGGGATCTTTCTTCTTTGCAAAAACTGAAGCATGCATATAAGAAGGATGTCAATGTGCATATTGGTCTGGAAATAGAATATTTGCCTTCTTTTCATTCTTACTATGAGGAATTGCATCGTATATCGGAAATTGAAATTTGGGAATGTGTTCCAGAATGTGTAGAAATAATTCGTGGGGTGGATGCCCATTCCACAGAGGAGATGGAAAGAATTATATCTGCTTTATAGGAAAATGTAACTATCCAGAGGGGGCAATTCGAAAAATGTCAAATAGACAGACGCACCCTCTGAACAGATACGTTACAAGTGAAACGAGACATTACATTACGGGGTTATTCTTGACATAAAATTCGATACCGTGATATACTTACACAGGTAAATAGAGATTATGAGGGCGGATCTGGTTGCGAATTATCTCGAAAGGGATACAGTCGTAACTGGTATCAGCCTTTTTTTGAGAGAAGCGAAGAAAGAGGAATGTATGGAAACAGTAAGATTTGATGAATTAGATTTATTACCACAGATACAGAGGGCTGTCAGCGACATGGGATTTGAGGAAGCCAGTGCAATTCAGGCAAAGGCGATTCCGGTAGTAATGTCGGGAAAAGATATGATCGGTCAGGCACAGACAGGAACAGGAAAGACTGCATCTTTTGGTATTCCATTGCTACAAAAAATCGATCCAAAAAATAAGCATTTGCAGGCAATCGTATTATGTCCAACCAGAGAGTTGGCAATCCAGGTGGCAGAGGAAATCCGCAGACTGGCAAAATTCATGCACGGAATTAAAATTTTGCCAATTTATGGTGGACAGGATATTGTAAAGCAGATTCGTTCCCTAAAGGCAGGAACACAGGTGATGATCGGAACACCGGGGCGTGTCATGGATCACATGAGAAGAAAGACTGTAAAAATGAACCATGTGAATATGATCGTTCTGGATGAAGCAGACGAAATGCTGAACATGGGATTCCGCGAAGACATTGAGACGATACTCAGCGGAATTCCGGAAGAGAGACAGACCGTTTTGTTTTCTGCTACTATGCCAAAGCCTATTATGGAAATCGCAAAGAAGTTCCAGAAGGATGCGGAAATCGTAAAAGTGGTGAAAAAACAGCTTACTGTACCAAAGATTGAACAATATTATTATGAAGTAAGGCCGAGAAATAAGAGCGAAGTTCTTTGTCGATTGCTGGATATTCATGATCCTAAGTTGTCCGTTGTATTTTGTAATACAAAAAGAACGGTGGATACTTTGGTGGAAGAGTTAAAGGGACGTGGATATTTTGCGGAAGGTCTGCATGGAGATATGAAGCAGCAACAGAGAGACCGTGTGATGAACCGATTCCGCAACGGAAAGACAGATATTCTCGTAGCTACAGATGTGGCGGCCCGAGGAATTGATGTGGATGATGTGGAAGCAGTATTTAATTATGATATTCCTCAGGATGATGAGTATTATGTGCATCGTATCGGAAGAACCGGACGGGCAGGAAGAACCGGTGTAGCCTTTAACTTTGTAGTGGGAAAAGAAGTGTATAAACTTCGGGATATTCAAAGATATTGTAAGACAAAGATCGTGGCTAAAAAAGTGCCGTCTGCAAATGATGTGGCAGATACTAAGGTAGAAAAGGTATTCCAAAAGCTGGATGATATTATAAAAAATGAAGATTTAAGCCGTATGATCGACCTGATCGAAGATAAGGTAAATGAGGAGGAGTATACTTCCATTGATATTGCCGCAGCATTGTTACATTCTGTTTTAGGAGAGAGCGTACAGGGCGAGCAGGAGAATTATGATTTTGGGGATACTGGAGCAGAAGAAGGCATGGTTCGTCTGTTTATCAATATTGGAAAGAAGCAAAATATTCGTCCAGGAGATATTTTGGGTGCCATTGCCGGCGAGACTGGTATGCCTGGAAAATTAATCGGAACCATTGATATGTATGATAAATATACTTTTGTAGAGGTCCCAAGAGAGTATGCAAAAGAAGTGCTGGAAGTGATGAAGAGTGCGAAGATCAAAGGTAAAAATGTAAACATTGAGCCAGCCAACGCAAAGTAAAGTTTCTGAATGAAAACATAGGGGAATTCATGAGGTGAAAGATATGAGAGAAGAGTTGGATGAGGAAGAAATTCGTCGGCAGGCATTTTTGGAGTATCAGACTACGGGGAAGATGAACCCCATCGTAGAACAGGAGATTGCACAATTTCATCAGTCTCAAGGGACTGGACTTGATATTTTTGCCAAAATAGCGGCAGCAGCATTGGTAGTTGCCATGGTTTTCCTAACTTGCTATTTTGGTTGGAAATATATACATACCCGTCAGCTTTTGGCTGCCGGTCTTGCCATCTTTTTTGCGTATGATTTAATTATGGCTTTGGTGCTTATGCACCGATGGAAGAAGAAAAAAGAAAATGAGAAAGTAGAAAAGGAGAAGAAAGTAAAATGAGAACAAAGAAAATAATTGCTGCAGTAGCATTGGGAATGGCATTGTCACAGACTGTTTCTACAGTGGAGGTAATGCAGGCGAGCCGGTTGGAACTTATATCATCGGATGAATGAGGCTCATTATGGTTTCGTATTAAAGAGTGTAGTAATAAAGAGAACTGCATAAATCCAGTAATAGTTCAGGTAGGTCTGCACATTTACTGTGCTGACCGTAAAAAAGAGTACAACAGGAATAGAATTGGGGAATTTGTGCGAGCATATTAAAAGATGAACCGGACGGTCATAACAATAGAAGAGGCTGTTGCAATAAGGATCGAAAAATCGTTGTTGTGGCGCCTCTTTTTCTATGTATTCCTTTTGGGCGAATGATATGGTTTTTGTATTTGCAGATGGTGTATGAACGTTATTTGTTAATATGGTTGATTTTTGGGAAAATTGTCGATATAGAAACAGGAGGGAGTTGTGTAAAAATGAGAGAGACAGCAGTGGTGATTTGCAATTATAATAAGGCAGATTATGTAGTGAAATGTATTGAAACAGTGTTTGCTTCTGAATATAAAAATTTTGATGTCTATGTAGTAGATAATGCCTCTACGGATGATTCGGTAGAAGCAATCCTAAGGAGGTTTGGAGAACAAGTACAATTGTTGTGCAATGGTGAAAATTTAGGGGGATCAGGAGGGTTTAATACCGGACTTCGAAAGATACGGCAGATGGATTACAAATATGTATTGTGCTTGGATAATGATGCACAGGTGACCCCTACTGCTATCGGGGCCTTGCGTGATTTTTTGGAAATGCATCCGGAGGTGGGAATGGCAGGCTCTAAGGTGTTTCATACACAATATCCGGAGTATATTCAGCAAATGGGACTGCGAATTCGGTTTGACTGTTTTTCAGCAGAGACGCTGTACGCAGATCGTCTGGATGGGGAGGATATACCAAAGGTGGTGTATTGTGACACGGTGGCAGCCTGTTCTGTTATGCTGCCTATGAAGGTGTTGCGAGAAGTAGGACTTATGCCGGAGGACAATTTTATATACTGGGATGATATGGAATGGGGGTATCGTGTATCTAAGTCTGGTTATAAGGTGGCAGCAGTAGGGGCCTCCAAGGTGTATCATGAGATGGGGGCCCATACCAGAAGGGAGACTACTTTTGCAGAGTATTACCATTGGAGAAACAGTTTGAACTTTTTTCTAACATACACACCAGAGAAACAGAGAGAAGCTATGAGTTATGTGTTGCTTCGTTCTGTGTTTGATCGAATCTACACTTGCATGAGTTTAGGAGCCCACAATATGGCAAAAACCGTGCAATACGCTTTTTTTGATGCCCTTATGGGAGTAAGAGGAAAAGCAGATGAGGGGAAAATTTTGGTGAACGACGAGAACTATGACCGGCTGGAACAATGTGCCAAAGGCTGTACAAAAGTCTGTGTGGAGGATATCTGCAACATTGGACTGAGAGAACAGATTAAGGAGTGGAACCCCAATGTGCAATTTGTGAAAGCCCCTGAGGCAGAAAAGATATGGAGAAGCTGCGAGTATGTTATGACGTCTGAGAATTGGCAGGAAAATCTGGTTTATGTGGATTCTGAGAAAAACAGTATTATAGATGCGGAGGATTGGGAAGTTGTGTGCAATTATAATTACAGTCTGACTTTATTTTTGTATATGCATCAGGATGCTTTTCTTTCGCAGAGTCGAAAAATTTCTGACATGCAGAGCAAAGCGGAGGGGGATTATAAGGAAAAACGATAACTATGTGGATGACAAAAGTTATAGGTGATTTCTATGCAATATATACAAAAATGTAAAAAAATAGAAAAAGATAATATATATAATAACAAAAATATGGTAGGATGATGCTGACCAAAGGGGGCAGAAAAAGAATATAGGAGGGGATTTTTTATGGAACAAACAAAAGCAGAAGAGACGAATTTATTGTCATTGAACGCTTCCATTGAAGCTGCCAGAGCAGGAGAACAGGGAAGAGGTTTTGCAGTTGTTGCAGCTCAGATTTCAAAGCTTGCAGAACAATCCAATGAATCGGCAACAAAAATTGAAGGCATTATCCAGTCTTTATTGGCAGATTCGGAACGAACCGTAAAGACCATGCTTGAAGTAAATTCCGTGGTAGAGAAGCAGTATGAAGACGTGAAGAAGACCGCAGAAGCATTTGAAGATGTGAAGAAAGGCATTGATGAGTCTATTGATGGAATTGAAGATATTGCCTTTAAGACGGAAAATTTGGATCAGGCAAGAGTCAAAGTTGTAGATGTGGTGCAGAATTTGAACATTATTGCAGAAAAGAATGCAGAGAGTACAGAAGAGAGTTCAGCCTCTGTTATGGATATCAATGAATTCATGAAGCGTTTGTCAGAAGAAACCAGCGATCTGAATGGTATTGCACAAGGATTGGCATCGGATGCAGATCGAATACAGATTGAGTAAACGTGATATAGAAAATAAAAAGTGTGGTAGGTATGAACCGATCTCCAGAAGTTGGAATAAAATCTAACGATGGGAGGTCGGTTTATTTTTGTAGAAAATATAATTGTGAATAAAAGAGATAGCAATTTTTCATGGGCAGCATTGCCAAAATCACTTACAGTTCATATACTTGTGAACTGTAACAATATTTCTTTTAATATGTAACAAAGATATTAAATAAATATTGATATTATATTACAATAAACCTGAAATAGTACAGAAATAGCAAAACCGTTTTGTGCTATTTTAGTTTAAAACACGGAGGATTCAAGATGAAGCGAAGAGTAGTTAGTGTATTGCTGGTCTTTTGTACCTTATTTGTTCTTCTCGGAACAATGGGGCAGAAAAAAGAGTGGCATATGACACAGAATGAGGTTGTACATGAATGCAGCGACCTCAACAAAAGAAACAGTAGTTTACTATGCAAACAACAACTGGGGACAGGCGTATATTCACTATTGTGTGGATGGGGGAGATTGGACGACTGCACCTGGTGTAAGAATGAGTGAAAGTAATGAAAAAACGGGTTATCAGTGGAAATACATAATAGATCTTGGTACTGCAAACAGCGTGCAGGTATGTTTCAACAATGGAGCCAGTGCATGGGACAGTAAAAATGGAAGCCATTACTTATATGCAATTTACAAATGCCGTATCCAAATATGTTCGTTATAACCATTTAGAGGGATATTATGGAGTGTCAAATATTGAAACAAATTGGAATCCAAAAACGAACAGAGCAAATCGGTTTTCAGATAAATGGACATTCCAATATTCATCAGCTGGAACTGCGTGGGTAGAAAATGAGTTGTTACATAATGGAGCGCCATTATTAACGGATTGTTCTTTCCCAATGAACAGCAATGGAGGCCACACTTTTAGAGATGGAAATGGAAATCTGATTAAGGAAGCACTTTCATGGAATGCAACAGAGCAGATGATGATGAATGCCATGGAGACGAGAATTAAGGATTATGAGCAGGTATGGTTATCAAATGATAATTATCAATTAACACCAGATTTATTAACAAAAATCAAACGATCATTGGCAAATGGGAATGTAGTAGTAACAGGAAGCAGAGGTGTTTCGGATTTTGTACTTTCTAATGTAACATTTGCCGGAAACGTAGGTAATAATGGAGATTTAGCTGTAGTTAAAACAAAGAAAAGCTCGGGTGGACATCAATTGGCAATTGTAGGATATGATGATAGCATTACAGCAAAGTACAAGGGAGTTACACTAAAGGGGGCCTTTTTAGCAGCGAATTCTTGGGGGACCGGTTATGGAAACGGTGGATATATTTGGATCATGTATGATGCAATCAGTGCACAGTCTCAATGTGGTGTTCCAGAGTACAGTTATATGGGGCTGTATCAAAATCGGGTGACCGAAAACAGACCGGAAAATTGTTGGAGCTTGGAAAGAAACAGTACAGTAGTGGTAAAAGGCGTGTCCTATCCAACATATGATATGAAGGATAGAGAAACAGGAAAATATTTGACCTACGAAAGCAATGGAAATACTGTTATGATGGAAAGTCAGAAATCAGAGCAGAGTGAGTGGTGTTTTATCCCTTATAAAACAGCGTGCCAGTGGACAGAGTTTGATGAATCATGGTATGATTCAAGATTTGATGACTCGTATTTGCTTTATGAAGTTAATAAGGACAAGAGCATTAGTGAGGTTGGATATCGATATTTAGATGCTGGTATAAGTGTAGAACGGGATGGCAGAACAGTGCATACTGCATCTTTTAGTGGTGGATGGTACCCATATGCTAAATGCTGGAATTTTACCCAGGTGCCTACAGGAAACAACATGGTGACTTCTATAGAAATGGTTTCGTCTGTAGTTGAGAAATCACGCATTGAAACATTGGATCAATTTGTATTTACCGATTGGAGAGAAATCCAGATTGGATTCTACAGATACGCTAGCGTTGAATTTTGATGGTGTATCTTCCAGCGAGGGAATGGCAACCGGAACATTTTTATTTAACTATGTTGATCTGTTAAAAGACATATCCGGTAGTGTATCTGATTACACATGGGGATTAACCATTAAAAAGACAGATAAAGCATTGCAAAGCTCTGTGGCAAATACAACCATACAGGTTTCCAATGTAAAACTATTAGATCAGAATAAGAAAGTATTAGCAGAAGAGAAAAGAACTTATGATGTGTCAAATGCAGCAAAGAGCTGGAAGTTTACAATACAATAACAAATGGTAACTGTGCATGTCATGAATAGATACAAAAGATAAGAAGCATGTAAAATTTATAAAGTAAGGTGAGCCGGCCTCAAAAAGTTAGATCAAAATCTAACCTTTTGAGGCCACTTTGTTCTTTGGCGGTAGGATGAATAAGAAATAAAAATCCGGGTATACTGATTATAGAATAGCAGTATGAAGAAAAACGAATTGTAACAGTTAAGCCGAGGATCTTCATAAAGTGCCAGAAGATACAAATTGATGAAAAATTTTTTCGGAGTGAACTGCTATAACAAATTTCACAACTTAGGGCAAAAAGGTAAGAGTGAAAACGTTACATAACTTGGAGGAATATGTAATATAAAATTAATATCTTTTTTGTGAAAAACACATTGTGAAATCGGGGAAATGTGGTATAATAATTATACAAAGTGAAATAAATAAGTCAACTTTGCAAAATGTGAATACGAGAGGGAGCATTTTGTAGAGGAAACAGACAGCAGGATGACACAAGAATCTCTTCTGAAGGAGGAGATTTGTCGACATTTTATGCACATCAATGAGGGGATGCAGAGAGCATCTCTATCACAAAAAAACGGGAGGGGTACTTATGTTGCAGAAGACATTAGCATTAATTAAGCCAAATGGTGTAGAAGAGGATCATGTGGGAGAGATTCTTGATTATTATGAGCAGGCAGGACTTAAGATCCGTGCATTGAAGATGATTAAGGTAAATAAAGAATTTGCCCGTCAGCATTACATTGATCTGAAGGATAAGCCTTTTTACCAGGAATTAGTAGATTTTATTTCTAGGAGTCCATTGGTGGCTATGATCTTAGAAGGGGAAGATGCCGTAGATACTGTCCGTCGAGTGAATGGTGCTACGGATCCTGCTGAAGCAGAAGAGGGAACTATCCGTTTTAAATATGGCGGTGGAAAGACAGATAATACCGTGCATGGTTCTGATTCAGTAGAGCACGCCAAGAGAGAGATATCTATGTGGTTTCCGGAATTTTTGGATTCCTATTTAGACGATTAGATTAATCGATACTGTTCTTGTAAGGGAGGAATCGTTTCGGAAAGCATAAGGGAGGACGACTTTCGTCAGTTGAAAAGAGGGCGCTTAGGGGAATGATATACACGAATGATAACAGTACTTTTAATAACACAATCATAGGCTGTGATAAGTTCGCAGCCTATTGTTATTCTTTTATTTGATTTTTGTTCTGTTTCGATTGCTTGGGGAGAGGTGATGATTATGACTTATGGGAGTGAGGAGAGAATTAATAAGATTTTGTTAGAGTTGTCCAATGAGATTTCCTTTGAGTATGATCTTTCATCGGATACAATGCATCTTTCAGAAAAATACAAAGTAGTGTATGGAAGAAAGAATCGTATTACGCACTTTTTGAGAGATAGTAAGGGTCGGTATGCTCTGTCTGCCAGCACCGTATTGCGCTTAGAGGATTTGAAGCACTTGATGGATTATGGGGATTCTAATCATTATGTACAATTTCAGTGGCCAAACAAACATGGAAAATACGAATGGTGTGAATTGGTTTTTCGTCATGTGGTAGATAAGCTTGGAAATGTAAAGGCTGTTGGGGTTTGGAGAAATATTGACCGTTCTAAGCGAGAACAGGTAATATTGCAACATCAGGTCGTTTCGGATGGTATGGAAGGTATGGCCAACCGTATCGGTATAGAAGAAGAAGTGGAGAGAGAGTTGGCTCGTTTGAATAGTACGGATAAGGCAGCTCTTTTTGAAGTGGATTTTGATGATATGAAGCAAATCCAGTTTTCTTTTGGTGTGTTGGCAGTGGAACAACTGCTTCATATGTTTGCCAAGGAATTACTGATTCATTTTCATGAAGATGGAATTGTGGGACATCTGGGAAGTGATAAGTTTTTGGTTTATGTTTGCTCCATTAAGGATGTGGATACTGCAAAGGTTTTGGCAAAGAGAATACGGAAGTTGCTAGAGGGACTATGTAATCGGTTAAACATAAGCCGTCAGGTAACTGTTACCATTGGAGTTCGTTTGGTAGAAGGGAATATGACCTACAAGGATATTTTGGAAGATGCAGATACTGCATTACGCCATGGTAAGAACAATGGAAAGAATCAGTATGTAGTATTTTCACCAAATATGCAGAGCGAGAAATATTTGCACAAGATTAAAAGTGGAAAGGCAGAAAAAGGGAAAAAATTATACGATACCGGAAAAATCTGGCCGGATTTTATGCGTCATTTGTATCAGAGTGGGGATGAGATGCGCGGAATCAGGGAGAGTATCGCATTTTTAGGCAATGTATTCAAACTGGATAAAATCATGGTATGGGAATACGAGACAGAGTATGATGTGGGACGACAGACGATTTCCAATACATATCAGTGGGCAAATGAAGGAATAAGAAATACACAACAGGAACAACAGAATATAGAATTTTCTTATGAAGAAATGCCTTTGGACTATAACTCGGACGGAATCTTTTATTGCAGCAGTAGAGAAGGCATGCCTGATAAAATGAGGGAGTATGCCAACAAGGAGAAGATAGAGGCAATTCTGGAATCACGGATTATGTCCGATGAAGGAGTCTGCCTTGGTTTGATTGATTTTATTGTCTGTCATGGAAATCGTGTGTGGGTACAGGAAGAGATTGATTTTCTGTTATTGATCACTCAGGTGATCGGAGACGTCCTTCGTAAGCGTCAGTTGGCATCTAAGATGGAAGAATATTACGGGAATACCCGTGACATCCTTAATAATGTTGTGACTGGTATTTATGTAATCGATCAGGAGACCAAAGAAGTATATTATTACAATGAAGCAGTGGAAAATATTTTTCCATGTTTCACAAGAAATCTGCAGGAACGAAAGATTCATCCTTGTGATAACTGCACGAGCTGTGATTTGGCACAGATTATGAGTGAAGAAAATATTAACACCATGCTGGGTAGGGGAAAGAATGGTTCCGGTTTTATTCTCTATGATGAGAAAAAGGGGTTGGAACTGGAGCTCAAGGCAACGAAGATGCTTTGGGAGAATAAGAAGAAAGCCTATATCATAACCATTAATGAGCATATGGCATCGCCGGAAGAACAGAAGAGAAGAAAACATCAGGAATATCTGGAAAAACGATATGCGTTTATCTACAGTCATTCCTGTGATTGTATCTTTGATATTGATTTAGAAAAAGATTATTATGATGTGACCATTGTCCGTGAAGGTGCGGCCTGGGATAGTCTGAAGGAGCATGGGGTGTATTCTGAGTTATTCCAGAAGGAACTTTTTGGAAATTTGGCTTATGAGGACAGAGATCGTATTATTACCAAGTTTTCACTAGAGAACTTAAGACAGGCCATGATGCGTGGAGAGACCATGTTGGTAGATAATTTCGTAGTCTATGGACGAAATGGAAACCTTCACAGCAAGGAAGTTCGTGCGTTCCTTATGGAAGAGGATGGAAAGCAGAGTGTAGTTGCCACATACTGTGACGTTACGGCTCAGAGAAGAAAAGAAATGCAGGATCTCTTGGAGAGACAGAAGTTGACCAGAGCAGTGGTGAATGTGTATCCGTTGGTACTTTCTTTAAATGTCACAAAGGATGAGTTCTATCTTATGGCAAATATGAACAACAATCCTTTGTTGACTGTGGACTCCGGTAGGGTGTCTACTACGGTGTTGGATTTAGCAATGCATATTCATCCGGAGGACAGAGATCGTTTCATGGATACTTTTGACCGAAAACATTTGATGCAGTATTTTTCATCTGGTAAAAATGAGAATACTGTGCAGATGCGTTTGCGATATCCAAATGGGAACTATCACTGGATATCCGTTATGAGTATTCGTATTGATAACCCATTAAATGAGGATATGTTAATCTATATGTTTGTAAGAAACATCGATAAGCAAAAACAAATGGATCAAAATCTAAGAGATGCTTTGACTGCGGCGGAACGTGCAAACAAAGCAAAATCAGAATTTTTGTCTCGAATGTCTCATGAGATCCGTACACCAATGAATGCCATTATTGGTATGACAGAAATTGCGCTGACTGAAGTAGAGAAGGAAGCGGTCCATGGAAATTCGCCCATTGGAACTTATTTAGGAAAGATAAAAGTATCTGCAAAATATTTGTTATCATTGATTAACAATGTATTGGATGTGTCCAGAATTGAAAGTAATAAGGTGGTCATTGAGAAAAAAGAATTCTTTATGCAGGATCTTTTGGAAAATATCCAGAATATGATTGCACCACAGGCGAAGGAACGTCAGTTACAGTTTGTGATTGAGCAGAACAACGATTTTAGTGAAGTGTATTTGGGCGATGTTTTGCGTATTAATCAAATCTTGATCAACTTGCTTTCCAATGCGTTGAAGTTCACAGAAAAAGGAGGAAGCGTATCTCTTAGGGTGAAAGAGAATCGAAGAGAGGGCAAAGACAGCTATATATGCTTTACTGTGGAGGATACAGGCATTGGTATGTCTGAGGAATTTATGAAAAACATGTATAAACCTTTTGAGCAGGAGAATGCCAATAGCCCAGAGGGGATGATGGGAACCGGACTGGGACTTTCCATTACCAGAAATTTAATTTCTCTTATGGATGGGCATATTAAGTGTAAGAGTCGCTTGGGAGGTGGAACCACATTTATTGTAGAACTGAAAGTGGACGTTGTGGATAAACAAAGTCCAATGTTTATAACTACAGAAGAACAGCAGAAAAAAGTGGATAAGCAGAGTGCGGTTCCATTGCTGGCGGGTAAGAAAATTCTTCTGGCGGAAGATAATGAATTGAATCAGGAAATTGCGGTGACAATGCTGGAAATGCTGGATATTAATGTGGAATGTGTGGAGAATGGTGAACTTGCGGTACAAAAGTTTTTAGAGATGGGCGAGGACTATTATGATATGGTTCTTATGGATATCCGAATGCCGGTTAAGAATGGGCTGGATGCTACAGCGGATATTCGCGCCATACATGGAATGCACGCAAAAGAAATCCCAATTTTGGCGATGAGTGCCAACGCATTTGCAGAAGATAAGGCAAAAGCCTTTGCAAATGGTATGACAGACTATATTGTGAAACCGATCGATATTGATGTTTTACAGGAAATGTTGGTGAAATATCTGTTAGAGTAACATTCTAGGTGCAATTAGAAGTAAATTGTGCTATACTAGTAGCAGTTTACATTGAAAATGTAATTGTCCAGAGGGTGCAATTCGAAAAATGCCAAATATACAAGATATCTAAAAGTTTTATTTATGGCTGGACATTTTTCTCATTACAACCTTATTGGCTATGCCCGTGGATGTTCGACTTGTATCTTATCCGCAGGCGCAACTATACAAGTTGCACATCCACAGGCGCACCCTCTGAACAGTAACAAAGAATCATAGGAGGAAAGAAACATGGGAATTACTTATAAAGAGCCAGTGCCAACTCCGGAACAAATCCGTGAGGAATACAAAGTACCTCAGCATGTGGTAGAGTTGAAGAAGAAGAGAGATCAGGAAATCAAAGATGTGATTGCAGGGAAAGATGATCGATTTTTAGTTGTAGTTGGACCTTGTTCTGCGGATCGTGAGGATAGTGTGTTGGATTATCTTACCCGCTTGTCAAAATTGAACGAAAAGGTATCTGACAAATTATTGATTATTCCTCGTGTTTATACGAATAAACCAAGAACCACAGGTGAAGGATATAAAGGAATGGTACATCAGCCAAATCCAGAGTCAGAACCAGATTTGTTAGCTGGCTTGAAGGCTATTCGTGAATTGCATATTAAGGCAGCCGATGTAAGTGGTATGACTTGTGCAGACGAGATGTTGTATCCAGAAAATTTTATGTATCTGGATGATATTTTATCTTATGTAGCTGTAGGAGCACGTTCGGTTGAAAACCAGCAGCACCGTTTGGTAGTTAGTGGTATGGATATTGCGGCAGGTATGAAGAATCCTACCAGTGGCGGAATGGGCGTGATGTTGAACTCTGTATTGGCTGGACAGATTCCACAGGAATTTTTGTATCGTCAGTATGAAGTGCATACAGATGGAAACCCATATGCACACTGTATTTTACGTGGTGCAGTGAATAAGTATGGAGCTTCGTTCCCGAACTATTATTACGAAGATTTGGTGTTGTTGAGTGAGCTTTATGCAGAGAGAGAGTTGCAGAATCCTGCAGCAGTTGTAGATGCAAATCATGCCAATTCCAATAAGAAGTACAAGGAGCAGATCCGTATTGTCAATGATATCCTGAATTCCAGAAAAATGAATGCAGATATTCACAAGCTTGTGAAAGGTGTCATGATCGAGAGTTATATCGAAGAAGGCAATCAGAAGGTTGGTGGTGGTTGCTATGGTAAGTCTATCACAGACCCATGTCTTGGATGGAACGACACAGAGAAGCTTCTATTAGAGATTGCAGAAAGATGTTAGTAATATAACATCATTTTACAATTTGGTAATTATGCATTTGCAGGATGTACGAGTTTAAAAAAGGTAATATTTGTTGGAAGTGTACAACAGTGGGAAAATATGAAGATGCAAGAAGGAAATAGGGAATTGTTCGAAGCAGTGATTTGTTTCCAATAGTAGAAAAAGGTGCTGCAACAACGATGAATGAATCGTTGTTGTAGCACCTTTTTATTTAACCAGACTTTTGGTACGCCATTTTCCGCTCTGCCAGCGAAGAAACATGCCAATGGCGCGAATGCATTCGTCGCTGGCCATACCAATGTAGGAACCTACTACACAAAGACCAAGCTTTAATCCGAAGAAATAAGTTCCACCAACTGCACAAAGATACATAAATACGGCGGCAATGACCATAGGGAACATCACATCTCCAGCTGTTTTTAATGCATTTCCGAATACCAGGTTGGATACACGTCCGATTTCCAGAATGACATCAATGGCAAGAAGTTTTACTACCAATGAAATCATGACGGGATCGTCGGAAAGGAATTTCATGATAAAACTTCCAAATATGGCAAAAAGGCTTTCTACCACAGCAGCCACCAGAATACCAATGAGGGCAGCTTTTTTTGTGCCTTTGTCACAGGCATCGTACTCCTTTGCTCCAATCTGCCATCCGGTCATGATGGCATTTGCCTGAGCCAGTGCAGCTCCCACACTATAGGAGAAGTTGGTAATCTGGGCTGCGTAAGAACGGGCCGTTACATTTAAGCCGGTGGAATCCATCTCATTGAGAAATCGAATGACCAATGTCATAGCAATATTATAGAATGCGGTTTCTAATGCAGATGGAAGTCCGATTTTGATAATCTGTCCAAGGATGGTCCGGTTTGGCAGACGGTTGGGATCTTGCTGTGCATGAATCAGGACTGCAGATTCCCATATTACAATAATCAGGTTCACGATTTTGGATATAACTGTAGCAATGGCTACACCCTTTACGCCCATATCCAGACCAAACAGGAATACTGCGTTTAAAATAAAATTTAGAATATTGGCAATAATAGTAGCAACCAGCGATTGTTTGGTGTAACCGAATGCACGAAGATATCCGGAAAAAACTGGTATCAATGCGTTGAAAATACAAAAGCCACCCACGATCTGTAAATAGACATTGGATGGCTCTAAAAGCAAGTCGGCAATTCCAACCACAAGTAAAATTGATTTTGAGCAGGTGAATAGAAAAATACCTAATCCAATGCCCAAAACGGAATTGAAAAGAATACCGATTTGCCGTGCCTGATAGGCAATGCCTGGTTTATCTGCGCCGATATTTTGCGTCATAACTGCGAGAATACCAGATGTAATTACAGAAAACATGATAATGAAGATCCCTACATAGGTATTTGCCGTTCCTACAGCACCAACTGCCTGATCCCCAACTGTGGACAGCATGAGAGTATCCACCATACCAGACAGCATATAGAATAATGTTTCCAGGCAGATAGGAACAAACAGCATCATAAGTGTCCCCCGTTTTTGTGTCATAAGTTTACCTCCTCATAGTGTAATTGTTGCCCTCTGAACCAATGACATTTACTTAAGCTATAAATTAAGATTTAGAGCTTAAGTAAATGTCATTGTCCTCAGACCAGTAACGACAGTATATCAAATATTTCGGCCCTTGTGAATGTTTGCTTTACAGTAATCTTCAATTATGATAACATCAATAGTGGAGTTTTATAGATTTTTGGAGGAAATATGATAACAGTAATTCAAGTAATTTTAATAGTTTCGGGATTGTTTGTATTGTTAAAAGGTTCCGATTTGGTTATAAATGGCGCAGTGGGAATAGCAGATTCTTTTCGGATTTCACCACTTGTCATTGGCCTGACGGTAGTCGCCATTGGAACCAGTGCACCCGAGGCGGCAGTCAGCATTATGGGAGTCTGGAAAGGAACCAGTTCCATTGCAATAGGAAATATCATTGGAAGTAATATAACAAATATTTTGCTTGTTTTAGGCTTAAGTGCCATGATCACGACTCTTAAAGTGTCAGATTCTACGGTTCGAATTGAAGTGCCCTACATGATTTTTGTTTCTGTTTTATTTCTGGCTTTCAGTTATGGTGGCGGATCTATTTCAAAAGCAGAGGGAATTGTATTTTGTATTTGTTTCCTGATTTACATTGGTTATGTATTTTGGCGTGGAAAGAATGGGGATCAGAAAAGGGAAGTTAGTGCGATTGTGGAACATCAGGTAGAAAGTAGTGCAACACAGGATAAGAAACTTGGAAAGGCATTTATTGAAATTGTGTTCGGACTGGTTCTTGTGTGGGTCAGCAGTGAAATGGTGGTAAATTCTGCCACTACACTGGCAAAGTCTGTAGGACTTACCAATCGTTTGATTGGACTTACGGTGGTTGCATTGGCTACTTCTGCACCAGAGTTGATCACTACTGTTATAGCAGTACGAAAGAGGAAAGCAGAGCTTGCCATTGGAACCATTGTTGGAAGTAATATTTTTAATTTATTGTTTGTAATTAGTGCCGTTGCATTTCTGAGACCAATCTCTTTTGATATGGAGTTTTTGGCAGATATATTTGTTTCTATAGGAGCAGGCGTGTTACTATGGCTGTTTACCGTTCGAAAGAAAGAATTGAGTCAGAAGGCAGGTTTTGTCATGCTGCTTGCCTATGTAGCATATGTAATGTTTCGTGTGGCAGCCTGAGGGTTACTGTTCATATACCTGCGAACGGTAACGCCTGATGGAAAGATGGAAAGGATAGAATTATGATTTTTGAAAGTCATGCACATTATGAGGATAAAAAATTTGATGAGGATCGGGAGAAATTGTTGGAGAGCATGAATGAGAATGGCATCTCTTATATTGTAAATGTGGGCTCCAGTCTTGCTACCACGAAAGCAACTTTGGAATTGATTGAAAAATATGATTTTATGTTTGGTGCAGTAGGAGTGCATCCGGAGGAAAGTGCTGAGCTGACAGAGGAGAGCTTTGCCTGGCTTAAGAGTGTGACCGCAAGGGACAAAGTGGTGGCAGTAGGAGAAATTGGTCTGGATTATTATTGGGACGAGCCTGCAAGGGAGATTCAGAAGAAGTGGTTTGAGAGACAGATTGCACTTGCCAGAGAAGTAAAACTTCCCATGATCGTACACAGCAGGGATGCGGCACAGGATACACTGGAAGTGTTAAAGGCGGGAAATGCCCAGGAAGTAGGCGGTGTCATTCATTGTTTTTCCTATGGAATTGAGATGGCCAGAGAATATTTGGATATGGGATTTTATATAGGAATTGGCGGAGTGGTTACGTTTAAGAATACAAAGAAGCTGAAGGAAGTAGCAGAGTATGTGCCATTGGATCGTATTTTGTTAGAAACGGATTGTCCGTATATGGCACCGGAACCACACAGGGGAAAGAGAAATTCTTCTTTGTATTTGCCACATGTAGCAGAGAAAATTGCCCAGATTAAGGGTGTGAGCACGGAAGAAGTGTGTCGCGCTACTTTAGAAAATGCCAAGAAAATGTACGGTATCAACAGGTAGAGCCGTAACAGGGCAGCCTTCGGCTGATCTGTTACATAGAGAGTTAGAAGACAGATAGGAGTGAAAATATGGCGACGTTGGGAAATCCACAGGAAACTATAGCGGTTTTACAGAAATACAATTTTAATTTTCAAAAGAAGTTTGGACAGAATTTTTTAATCGATACACATGTACTGGACAAGATTATCGCTGCAGCACAGATTACCAAAGAGGATATGGTGTTAGAAATTGGACCTGGAATTGGCACTATGACACAGTATCTGTGTGAGAATGCAAGAGAAGTAGTGGCAGTGGAGATTGATAAGAATCTGATTCCTATTTTGGAAGATACTTTGTCTGGTTATGACAATGTTTCGTTAATCAATGGGGATATTTTAAAGGTAGATATTAATCAGATCGTGCAGGAAAAAAATAATGGAAAACCTATTAAGGTAGTTGCAAATCTACCTTATTACATTACAACACCTATTATTATGGGGTTGTTTGAGAGTCATGTACCCATTGAGAATATTACGGTTATGGTACAAAAGGAAGTGGCGGATCGTATGCAGGTTGGACCGGGAACAAAGGATTATGGAGCGTTATCCCTGGCGGTACAGTATTATGCAGAGCCGTATATCGTAGCAAATGTACCACCAAATTGTTTTATGCCAAGACCAAAGGTTGGTTCTGCAGTTATTCGTTTGACCAGACACAGTGAGCCACCGGTCGTGGTGAAGGATGAGGCTATGATGTTCCGTTTGGTGAGAGCTTCCTTTAACCAGAGAAGAAAGACTTTGGTGAACGGATTAAGTAATTCACCGGAGGTTACTGCCACAAAGGAAGAAATTTTGCAGGCATTGGAGAAAATGGGAATGCCGGCAACTGTCCGTGGAGAGACTTTTGGCCTGGAGGAGTTTGCTCAGCTGACCAATTTGCTTACTACATAAAAAGAAATGTTGAAACGAGTTAAGTACGAAAAAGGTTACTGTTTAGAGGTAGGTATTTTTGGTACCGAAAATACCGTATGAAAGTCTGCCGTTTGCAGATTTGGGCAATTTTTCATGCGCAGCATTGCCCAAATCGGTTACAGTTCACATACCTGTGAACTGTAACCGAAAAAGGAATGAAGGGGTTATTTGAAATGAATGATAGAATATGGAAAAAGCGTATGTTTGCGGCGTTTTTGGCGGCAAGCGTCAGTGTTTCCAGCATGCCTGTTTCGACTTTTGATATTTTGGCAGAGGCTACTACAGAGCAGGAAACACATAGTCAGAATCTGACTGTGACAAATCAGGAAAACAGCCAACAAGCTGAGAATGGTGATTTTGTAATAGAGAAAGGATGCTTGGTTTCTTACAAAGGAACGAAAGAACAGGTTACTTTGCCGGAAGGAATCATCACAGTAGGAGAAGGTGCCTTTGAAAATAATTCTACTTTGAAAGAAATTATTTTTTCCGCTGCAGTGGAACAGGTAGACGCCAGAGCTTTTGCCAATTGCAAAAGCTTGCAGAAGATTTCATTTACAAAGTCCATTCGTAGGATAGGAGAATATGCGTTTGCAGAATGTGATAGTTTGGAAAAAGTCACCATTCCTTCAGCAGATGTGGTATTTTCTGCCTTTTATGGATGTAGTAAGCTAAAGGAAGTATATATAGGAGCCGGAGTTCGTCGTTTAGAAGGGACTTTCTGGGAGTGTGGTCAGTTATCAAAGGTCACCTTTGAACCAGGTATTGTGGCTATTGGTGAGGATACTTTTTACCATACGAAGCTGGAGAGTGTAGAACTGCCGGATACTTTGTCTTATATTGGTGCATCTGCTTTTTATACGAATACGCTGAAAGAAGTATCACTGCCTATGGACAGCCTCAAATATGTAGATTCTACCGCTTTTAGTGAAACAAAGTGGCAGGAAGAGCTGGAAAATAAGGCACAGGATGCAGGAGAGGCTTATGTGGTAGTGGAAAATGTATTATTGGATACTACTTCTCGTTTTCTCCAGGAAAATAAAGGGGATGGAACCATTCCAAAAGAGGTTACCGTACTGGGGAATTTTCAGACCATGGAGCGTCAACTGGCAGTTCCTTCTGGAATTACTGGAGTGGCACGGGTGTATGGAGAGAATCTGGAAGAGGTAAGCCTTCCAAATAGTGTGACCAGTTTAGGATTTATGGCATTTGGCGGAAATGAAAAATTAAAGACGGTTCATCTTTCCGATTATATTACTTCTCTGGATTGGGGAGTATTTATGGACTGTGAAGCATTGGAAACAATTACGTTCTCTAACTGTCTTACTTCTATTGAGTTGGAGGCATTTGAAAATTGCAGTACATTGAAGCAGGTTACCTTGCCGGAGTCATTGGAACGAATTGGAGACCGTGCCTTTGCAGAATGTAGTAGTTTAAAGGAAATTCAAATCCCGGAGACGGTTGTTTCTATAGGGGAAGATGTGTTCCAAGGGGTTTCTGAGGATTTTGTCATAGTGGGAACAGAAGGAAGCTACGCAGAAGCTTATGCCAAAGAGCAGGGATATACGTTCCGGACAATGGTAGGGGGAGAGAAAGAAGTCATTGTAGAGCAGGAAAACGTATCAGCAGGGGAGCCAAAGGGGGAGACCTATCAGGTGACTTTAGATGCAGTAGACGGTGTGGTGGAGAAAGATACCATTACTGTTACGAACGGGGAAACTTATAAAAATTTGCCTACAGCAGGAAAAAGTGGGTATCTGTTTGCCGGATGGTATACCTCGCCGGTGGAACAGGAAGGAATTCGAATTGAAAACAATACCATCGTAAATTTGGATTCGGATCAGAAATTATACGCACGCTATATTAGTCAGAAGTGTACCATAAGTTTTGAACCCAACGGTGGAAAACTGCCAGAGCATAGCTCGGATAGTCGGATTGTGTTAAAAGGAGAGTGCTACGGAGAACTTCCTCAACCAGAGGCCAGAGAAAACGAGACGTTTCTTGGATGGTTTACCAGTGAAGAAGGTGGAAATCAGGTTATTGCAGAGAGCGTGGTAAATGTTACAGGTGAGCAAACATTGTATGCACATTGGGGAAAGGATTATGAGGAAGTATCGTTGGATACGCTCCGTTATGAATTTAGCAATATTCCGGAGTCTTTTGGCTATGAAAAAAAATATGATGAGAATGGAAACTACAGAATACCGAAGGTAATTTATGAATATATGCTTGGTAAGAAAGAAAGTACCAATCAGATTTATAATAATGTACATCGATGGGGAGGAAATTGTTTTGGTATGACTGCATCTTCTCTTTTGTTTAATGAGCCAGAAGATGATGTAGAGCATACGGATTTTAACCGAAAGGCAACGAATATTGCGGAACTGTTGGTAGGAGATCGAAGTGCTAAGTCCCATTTATCACTTACTGAGTTTATTGAATGTATGCAGGTGGCACAGTATAATCCTGTTGTTTTGGAAGAGAGAAGCCGTACAGAAAATGATTTAGCATATTTGTGTGAGAAGGCCCAAGCTATGCAGGAAGAACGGGGATATCCTATTTTGCTTATGATTATAGGACCTACCGGAGAGAATGCCATTGCTTCTCATGCTCTTGTTATCTACAAATATGTAAAGGGAAAAATGTATGTGTATGATCCAAATGATCCTATGACAGAACACTATATTACCATAGAGTATGATGAGCAGGACAAGCCAAAAGCATGGAAGTATTGTGTAAATAATATGTATGACTGGGGCAGTGATGTGGAAGGTTCTACCATGTGTTTTGCTTCTTATGAGTCATTGCTGGCAGCCTGGAATACCAGAACTTCTGAGCAGTATGTAAGAAATACCAGAATTCAGATCAATGTTACGGAAGCCAGAGTTTATGATGCCGGGCATAAATTAGTAGCAGAGGTGGAAAATGGTATGTTCCACTCTTATCGTCAGGATGTGTATGCAGTGGTAGATACAAATCTTTTTGAAAATGCATCCGGAATCTGTACCTTCTATGCGCCGGAGGGGACTTATGAGATTCAGAACACTAGTATGGAACCCAAACTGGAGGTTTCTATGACGGGAGATACCCGGAGTGTACAATTAGAGACAGAAGCAGATACGGTTTGTGTAACAGTAGATGAAGGAAGCGGCAGTGGAACGGTAGTATTGTTACCACAGATAGAAAAGACTTATTCAATTGTAATGTGTACCCAGGGAGAAGCAGAGGTAGTAGTAAATGGTTCAGGAAAGGAAGGAAAGGACATTCTGGTGGAACAAACCACTCAGGGACTTGCCATTGAAAGTCAGGAAAAACCGGAAGTTCAGATTGCTGGAGAGAATGTGGAGATGGTCCAGGTAAAAGCAGGGGCCGGGGAAGGTGGAATAATATCCAGAGCTGGAAATAAGGATATTATTAAAGGAATTGACGCACAATACGCCATTACACCGGATTACGGTTATATGATTCAGGATGTGAAAGTGGATGGAGTCAGTAAGGGAAATATTTCGTCTTATACATTTCAATCAATCAATAGAAATCATGAGATTGCAGCCAGTTTTACAAGGGCAAGTTTTGAACATGCAAATATGATTGTAAATGGAGAACTGAATAGAGAAAACATTGAAAATTGTAAGGTTAAGATTGGAAAGCAGATCTTAACCAAGAAAAATGAGTATGTATTGAACGTTCAGGAAGAGAACGAAAAAAGTATGAAGGTGAATGTTTTGGGAAGAAATTCCTATGCCAATACTTCCATGTTGATAAAGATCGATAAAGAGAAACAACAAATTACACAACTTAGCTGGAGTTTGGATGGAAATGAGACACTGACAGGAGTACCGCTTAGTAGTCCATCAGCGAATCCTTTGGAGACGGAGATGCCGGTTGCCAATACAGAAACACCGGTTACAAATACAGAAATACCAGTTGTGTCTGTTCAGCCTGAGGAACATGTGGTTCCAACGGTATCTGTCCTTCCAACGCAGACAGAGGTCGCAGTTTCTCCTGTTGTGCCAACTGCCAGTTCTTCTCTTTTGCAGAAGGAGAATGCTGAGGGAACTGCTGTTCCAAAAGAACAGAGTGGAGATGGCACACAGCAAATACCTTCCAATACAGAGCAACCATTGCAGCAGGCCTTAGCTTCTCAGAACGAAACTAATGCAATAGAGGTCGGCAAGATTTATGAAGTGAAGAATTTTCTGGTAAAAGTTACCAGTACCAAAAAGCAGACGGTGAGTGTTTGTGGAGTGAAAAAAAGCTGTAAGAAAGCTATCATCCCGAATACAGTGCAGTTGGCAAAACAGAAATATAAAGTAACGAAAATTGAAAATAAAGCTTGGTATAAAGACATAAAATTAGAAAAAGTTGTAATAGGAAAAAATGTCTCAGAGGTGGGAAGTTCTGCTTTTTATGGGGCAAAGAATTTGGAATGGATCCAATGTGATTCCAATTGTCTTAAGAAAGTTGGAAAGCAGGCTTTGAAAGGGATCTCATCCAAAGCAGTGATTAAAGTACCGAAGGAAAAAAAGAAGAGGTACACGAAGCTATGGAAAAAAAGGGACAAAATAAGAAAGTCAAAATAAAAGCATAAGGATAGAGATGCAGATAGTGTGGAAAGATATGTCGCTATTTGCATCTCTTTTCTTGTGCTAAAAAAAAGACCATATGCATACAATGATAATGTTGAAAATAGTTACGAGGGAGACTGGGGTGGATTTATGTATAAAAAGTGTATTTCGTATATGTATGAATATGAGTATGGAAGAAAGGGAGATAATGTAGGATTTGCCAAGGTGGAAATACAGAATCAGTACGCGAAGTTACAGATTCAGTTGCAAGGCATAAAGAAAGATGGAAAATGGAGTGTATTTAGCTTTCAAAGAAATGGAGAGGAAATAAAAACAGCACCATTGGGAAATGGGACGGTGACAGAAGGTAATGGGAAATTTGAATTGGAGGAACAAACTGCAAAATTGTGGCAGCAGGGAACCTTTCTGATCCAAGGCTTTCTTTTACTTCCAGATGGAGTTGGGGGAAAGGATGCAAAGGCTTATGTATGTATGTCAAAGTGGGACGATGGAGAAGTGATATGGGACAGAATTGATTTATTAAGGGAAAAAACAACAGAGCAGACACAGGAGAAGGAATCGGATTTGGCTCAAAAGGAGATATTGGAAAATGGACAGGAATTTGTGGAGAAAGCAGCAGTTCAGGGACAACAGTTGGAGTGTGAGCAGGAGGGGGATGCGAAAGGGGAAGACATTGAAGGCGAGGATCGTGAGGCGGAAGAATGTGCGGTTATTCGTATAGAGGCAATCCATAAGGACTGCCAGGAGGCAGATATTATAGAACCTATGGAGGAAGTGCAGAACACATGGGAGAGTCCCCGTGACGAAATGGAGAAAAATTTTTCTAAGGAAGAGAAAGCAAAATGTGAAAATTTACAGGAGAGGGGGGAAAAGGAAAAAGAGGAAGCGGAAAAAGAAAAAGAGGAAGCGGGCTGTTTGAAAAAAAATATAGAAGAACAATTGGCATTGGAAGAGGAACAGCAACGATACTCTTGGGAGGCATTTGAAAAAAGACGTAAAGAGATGTGTAGCCAATTACAGGAAATGAAAGAAAAAGATGAAAAAGAAGATCAAGACGAAATGAACCAAAAGAAGGAAGACGAACCAGAAAAAAGGAAAGAAAAGGATGGAAATTGGGAGGTGGGAGAGCAGTTTTTGCGAGGAGGAATGGTGATGAATCCTTTTTATGATACGGACGTCAGTGCGGCAGTCCGGATGGAACCAAGGGATTTAGGAAAGCTTCCTATTGAGTTTTGGTACCTGGCAAACAATAGTTTTTTGTTACATGGGTATTACAGCTATCGTCATTTGCTTTTTATGAAAATACGTAACAGGGAGGAGTGGCAGTATGCCATTGGTGTGCCGGGAAAGGAAAAGGAACAGGAAAAGTTTATGGCAAATATGTTTGGGTTTCAGCACTTTAAGAAGGTGAACCGTAAGGAAGACGAAAAGTTTGGGTACTGGTGGCTTCGATTGATGTAAATAACTTGGTTGAAACAAAATAGAATATATGATAAAATAACGGTATTAGGATTGTCTATTAATAACAAGAATTAAATGTTATTTCCTGATTTTTTCATCATATAGACATATAGGTACGTGAAAAGTTTTAGTACAGGGGTAAAAATGTAAAAAGTACAAAGGGATAAAGTGCACAGAGGGGAGGTGCAGGGATGGAACATTATAATATCTACTTTGAGGTGGCATCTGTAGTTTTCTTGATCATGATGATCATCTTATTAAAGACCAAGAGACAATTGGATATATTCAAGAATCGATTATTTTCCAGGGTCGTACAGTTGATGCTTTTGCTGAATCTGTTGGATATTGTAACATCAATTATGGTCAATCATGTGAATAGAACAGAGGAAAGTAGAATTCCTATAGTGGTGTTGTATGCTTTCACTATGCTGGGATTTGTATTACAGCAGATTGTACTACTTGTATTTTTGGTGTATGCTATGTCTATTTTTACACCGGATGAAAGAAAACAGATCGGGTGTATAGGGCTTTTGTTTCTTTCTATACTGTATATTCTGTTAATTTTCTCTACACCAGTTACACATGAAGTATTTTGGTTTGATGAGAGCCTGCGATACACTTATGGAAGGTTATACAAAGTGACAGTTATTATGCCGGTACTTTCCTTGTTGTATGGATTATGGATTGTGAATAGGGGGAAGTACAGGTTTTCAAAGAGGATATTACGCGGTTTTTACGGTTGTATAGTTCTTTCTGGATTTGTTGGAATTTTACAGTTCTTGTTTTTCCGTGATCAGCTCGTGGTTTATTTCTGTTTTACTTTGTTATTGGTATCGGTATTTTTCACCATACAGTCTCCGGATTATTATCTTGATCAGAGTACAAATGCCTTTAACAATGATGGACTTAGGATTATGATGAAAGACCGAATTGACCGTAAGACAAAGTTTGCCGTATTGCTTATGTCCGTGTATGATTTTGAAGGGCTTAAAGGTGGATTTTCCCCACAGAATAAGCGGAAAGTATACCAAAGATTGTGTGCGGGATTGATTCACAGACCGAAGAAAGAACGCAAACAGATGAAGATGGATGTTTTTCGGGATGATGATAAGTTTTTTGTGATGTTTCATAACACAGAAGAGGCAGAACGATATGCCATGAAGATTGGATCCTGGGTGACCGATGGAATTTATTTGGATGAGGCTAATCCGAAAGTAAAGATTGTTGCCACTATGTTGTTGTTTGATGTTCCGGGTCGTGTGCAGACGGAAGAAGAATTTCATTCGGTTATTAAATATTTTATGACGGATACTTATTATAAGAAATACAATGTGATGCAGACCATCAATGAGGAGTTCTACCGTAAGCAGAAACGATATGATGATGTGCGTCATTTGGTGGAAGAAGCCATTCGTACGGAAGGCATTGAAATGTATTATCAGCCTATTTATTCTGCCTTACAGGAGGATTTTCATTCTGCAGAGGCGTTGGTGCGATTACGTGACACAAACAGCATTGGTTTTGTGTCGCCGGAAGAATTCATTCCGATTGCTGAGAAGGAGCATTTGATCTTACAATTGGAGGAGGTGATTCTTCGTAAGACCTTCCAATTCATACAAAGAGCCCGACTGCGGGATTACGGAGTGCAGTATGTGGAATTGAATTTATCTGGAAACCAGTGTATGCAGCAGGATCTGGCAGACCAGTTGAAGAAGTTGATTCGGGAATATAACATTCCAGCGAATTTTATTAATTTTGAAGTGACAGAGACTTCTACTATTGAAAACAGTGACAATTTGATTCGAAATATGGTAGAGTTACAGAGGTGCGGTTCTACCTTTGCATTGGATGATTATGGATCTGGTGCCTCTAACTTGAAGTATTTGGTGGATTATCCATTCCAGATTGTGAAGTTGGACAAAAGTATTGTGTGGGCGCATTTTGGAGGGACAAATCCAAAGACAAGAGCCGTATTGCCATATTCGGTTCGGATGTTAGGTGAGATGAAGGTTTGTATTGTTGCGGAAGGTGTGGAGACAGAAGAACAGAAGGACGAACTGATTCGGTTGGGGGTACATTATCTGCAGGGGTATTATTTTTCAAAACCTTTATCGGAAGAGGATTATTTGAAGTTCCTGAAAGAGAATAATCGCATCAATCCCTAAATCTATATAGAACTACAAGGGCTGTAAAGTTTATTTTACAGCCCTTGTGTTACATATTAGGATTAAGGTGTTAAAAGGTCACTTTTTACAATAGCCTAATCAAATATAGGCTTTTGACACCTTAATCATACCAGAAAAGAGTAGGAGAAGGAGTATGAAATTTTTTTGTGAGACAGATCGGTTGTTGTTACAGATCCTGACTACCAATTATGCACAGCAGGTGGTGGATTTTTATGATGAGAACAGGGAGCATTTGGAACCCTGGGAGATTGAGCGACAAAAGCAATATTATACGGTGGGTTACCATAAAGCAATGTTAGAAGCAGAATACAATCTTATGGTGAGAGGTACGATGTTGCGGTATTATGTGTTTGAGAAGAAGCAGCCTCATAAAATTATTGGTGCAGTCAGTGCTGCATCCATTCGTTATGGAGCGTTTTCAAATTGTAATATTGGTTATAAAATTCACAAAGATTATTGCAAAAATGGATATGGGAAGGAAGCGGTTGCCTGCCTGGAGCATGTTTTATTTAAGGAGTGTGGTCTTCATAGAATCGAAGCAATGGTGCATCCCCAAAATGCTGCTTCTATTGCGTTATTGAATGGGATGGGCTATGATAGGGAAGGAATTGCAAAGGAAATTGTTTGTTTTCAGGGACAATGGCAGGATATGTATCGCTATGCCAAAATTGCACGTTGATTAAAAGTCATTTACTTAAGCCTTGAAGTTTTACGAACGGATTGGAATGTGAATAACCGTATCTTAAGTTTTCGTGCTTAAGTAAATGACTTTGTATATGAACAGTAAGGAAAAATTTTGCAAAGAGTGAAACTATGGAGATTCGGCAAGGAGAGAACAGGGATGGAACAGGAACAGATACATGAGAGGTTCATGAGGGAGGCTATCAAACAGGCTAAGAAAGCGGAAGACCTGGATGAAGTTCCCATTGGTTGCGTCATCGTGCATGAGGGAAAGATTATAGCAAGAGGTTACAACAAACGAAATACCATGAAGAGTACATTGGCACATGCAGAGTTATTGGCCATTCGAAAGGCATGTAAGAAATTGGGTGACTGGAGAGTGGAAGAATGTACCATGTATATTACGTTAGAACCTTGTCAGATGTGTGCAGGTGCCATCGTGCAGGCCAGGATTCCGAGAGTGGTAATTGGTGCCAGCAATAAGAAAGCAGGATGTGCAGGCTCTATTATAAATTTATTACAGATGGAACAGTTCAATCATCAGGTGGAACTGACAAAAGGTGTTTTAGAGGAAGAATGCAGTCAAATGATGAAGGATTTTTTTCGTGCCATGAGAAAGAAGAAAGGGAAAAAAGATGAAATATAAGGTGCTGATCGTAGAAGATGAAGAGGTAATTGCAAATACCATAAAGAAACAGTTGGAAAGCTGGAACATGGAAGCAGATTGCGTAGAAGATTTTCATAATGTGTTGGGAAAATTTGTAGATTATGAACCCCAGTTAGTTTTGATGGATATTTCGTTGCCTTCCCAAAATGGATTTCATTGGTGCCAGGAAATCAGAAAGGTTTCCAAGGTACCAATAATTTTTTTGTCTTCCATGTCAGACAATATGAATATGGTTATGGCAATGAATATGGGGGCAGATGATTTTGTTGCGAAGCCCTTTGATCTGACATTTTTGGTTACAAAGGTACAGGCGTTATTGCGAAGGACATATGAATTTGGCAGGGAAACAAATTTGATGGAGCATAAAGGTGTGATCCTCAATGTAAACAATACAACCGTTGTGTACGAGGGACAAAAAGTAGAACTGACGAAAAATGAATACCGCATTTTACAAGTGCTGATGGAGCAAAAAGGAAGAGTCGTATCCAGAGAAGATATTATGGTAAAGTTGTGGGAGGACGACAGCTTTGTAGATGACAACACCCTGACCGTCAATGTGACAAGATTGCGAAAAAAACTGGAGAAAATGGGCGTCACGGATTTTATTGTCACCAAAAAAGGAATTGGATACATGATACAAGATTGAAATAATTAGTGAGGAGGATACCATGGGAAGTATTCTGGCAGATTATTGGAGAAGCCGGAGAGGTTTTTTCGTATTTTGGCTTCTAAATATAAGTGTATTTGTTGGATTGGGAAATCTATACAAGGGAATTAGCAGAGATTATTTGGTATATGCTACACAACTTTGTGGATTTTTGCTTTTCCTAGCCACTCTTGTGGATTTTTGGATGTATAAAAGGAAAGTAGAACAGTATAGCAGACTGTCAGCAAAGGATCCGGAGGTAGTGCATAAGCTGCCAAAGGATGGGAAGAATTTGTGGGAAACCAAGCTCTGTGAGATGGTAGAAGAATTGGAAGGAAGCATGCAACAGCTAATATCGGAAAAGGACAGTCAGCAACAGGAGATGATGGAGTTTTATACTCTGTGGGTGCATCAGATCAAGACACCAATTGCAGCGACGCAGTTGTTATTAGATACAGAAGAATTTTCTGTAAAAAAAGATATCAAAATGCAGATGTTTTATATTGAACAGTATGTAGAAACGGCATTACAAGTCTCGCGCATGCATCAAATTTCAACAGACTATATTTTAAAGGAATATGACGTGGAGGAAGTAGCGAAAAAAGCAGTGCGAAAATACGCCAAACTGTTTATTATGAAACAGATACAAATGGATTTTCAGCCTTTTACATATAAGACGGTTACGGATGCAAAGTGGCTGCAGTTTGTTCTTGAGCAGATATTGTCCAACGCCATTAAATATACAAAAACGGGAACGGTGCGCATTTATATGGACACAGATTCGAACGGGGACTATCTGGCAATTGAGGATACGGGACTTGGCATTGAACCAGAGGATCTGCCACGGGTGTTTGAAAAGGGATATACCGGCTACAATGGAAGAAAAGATAAAAAATCTACGGGAATCGGGTTGTATCTGTGTAGAGAAATCCTACAGAAGCTAGGGCATGAAATCGTCTTGGAATCTACGGTTGGAGTGGGAACAAAGGTAAAACTTTACCTTAAGAGGAAGCCGGTAGAAGTGGTATATGAGTAAATACTTTCATACGTTCCAGCACAGCAAAGTGTGCAGGAACTACCGAATTTTAAAAGTCAACCTTACATTATTGTAAGGTTGGCTTTTGATTTTGTAAGCTATATCGATGGAGGAAGAAGAGGGAAAGGGGTAAAATGCAGTTACAAGATATGAGTAGAGTGTCAAACGGTCACTCTCTAAATTGCTATTGTAAAATTGCACAACAGAATACGAAAAAAGAAGAATGCGAGGTTGAAGATATGATATTAGATGTAAAGAATGTAAAGAAAACATATTCTACCAGATTAGGTGGAAGTCAGGTGGAAGTATTAAAAGGAGTTAATTTTTCCGTAGAGGAAGGGGAGTATGTAGCAATCATGGGTGAGTCCGGAGCAGGAAAAACCACTTTGTTAAATATTCTTGCAGCTTTGGATAAACCAACCAGCGGAGAGGTTTCTTTGAATGGGAAAGTGATCAGCCAGATGAAGGAAAAGGAGTTAGCCAAGTTTCGTCGTGATAATTTGGGATTTGTATTCCAGGATTTCAATTTGCTGGATACCTTTTCCTTAAAAGACAATATCTTTTTGCCAATGGTTTTATCGGGCAAGAATATTCAGGAGATGGAAGAAGCGCTGGCACCTATTGCAAAAAAACTGGAAATTGACCATCTGCTAGAAAAGTATCCATATGAAGTATCCGGTGGACAGAAACAGAGAGCAGCAGTTGCCAGAGCGTTGATCACGCAGCCACAGATCATTTTGGCAGATGAGCCAACAGGAGCATTAGACTCCCGTTCCGCAGATGGTTTGCTGGATTTGTTTGATAAGATCAATAAAGAAAATCAGACCATTTTAATGGTTACCCATAGTACGAAGGCAGCCTGCCGTGCAAACCGTGTGTTATTTATGAAAGATGGAGAAGTCTTTCATCAGATTTACAAAGGAAACCAGGGAAAAGAGGAAATGTTTGAAAAAATATCAGCAGCATTGACCTTGCTTGCAAAAGGTGGTGATTTACATGAGTAAGAAAACAAAGTTTTATCCAAGAATGGCCATCAG
Organism: Lachnospiraceae bacterium; assembly: GCA_045124315.1. Lineage (GTDB taxonomy): Bacteria > Bacillota > Clostridia > Lachnospirales > Lachnospiraceae > CAG-411. Next base: position 2,347 of record JBGVLO010000176.1, on the reverse strand, counting down.
TAATGTGAAAAAAAATGGAACCTATTATTTTGCGTATCTGTTTACCTGTTTGTTTACTGTAGCTATGTTTTACATTATGGGTGCAGTTACTTTTGACGATTCCTTAAAAAGGTTACCGGATTTTCAGGCTATGATTTTGATCATGAGATTTGGAACGGCAATCATTGGTATTTTTTCGGTGGTATTTTTGTTCTATACCAATAGTTTCTTAATGAAGAGAAGACAAAAAGAATTTGGACTTTATAATATTTTAGGTATGGAAAAGCGCCATATCTGTACCGTACTATTTTGGGAAACTGTTTTTATTGCTCTTGTAGCCATTGTGGGTGGGATCGGTTTTGGAATCCTGTTAAATCAGTTGATCCTGCTCCTGCTTGGTAAAATGATCCATTTGGATTTCTCTCTCAAAGCAAAAGTATCCGTAATGAGCTTGGAGCTTACCGTTCTTTTATTTGTAGCAATTTTTGCATTGATCTTGCTGTCACATATTTTCCGTATTGGAAAGGCGAAACCAATCGAGTTGTTAAGGGGAAGCAACGTGGGAGAAAAGGAACCAAAGGCAAAATGGTTTATGGCACTTGTAAGTTTTGTATTGATTGGGATTGGATACTACATTTCCATTACTACAGTAAATCCCTTAGAAGCCATTCCTAAGTTCTTTTTGGCAGTGTTGCTTGTGGTAATTGGAACGTATTTATTGTTTACTGCAGGAAGCATTGCTATTTTGAAGGCACTTAAGAAAAATAAGAAATTTTATTATCAGACCACACACTTTACTTCCATATCCGGTATGTTGTATCGTATGAAACAGAACGCAGTAGGTATGGCAAATATTTGTGTGTTATGTACCATGGTTCTGGTTATGTTTTCCGCAACGGTCAGCCTGTATGCAGGCTCAGAGGAAATGTTAGAGGAAATGCATCCAAAGAGTATAAACATCTGTTTTACAGGGAAAACAAAAGATTTGCAGGAGAGTGAAATTTCGAAACAGGTGCAGACTGTATTGGACAAATACAATATTGAACAGAAAGATTGTGAAGTGGGCTTGAGTTGTACTGGCTTTGGAATAATGGAAAACGGGAAAATAAAAATGATGGATAGTACAGCCAACATGGAGTTTTCCAGCGAAGTGGTGATGGTCTGTATGGCTACCCAGGAGGGGTATGAGAGCACAATGAAGGATGCAGAGCCTATTTCACTAAAAGAAAATGAAATTGCTTTGTGGACAAATGCAGAAGTGAAGGATACCGTATCCTTGTTTGGTAGCGAGTATACGGTGTCTCAAAAAATAGATGAATTATCCAAAGAATTTTCTTATTATGCGAATATGCTTCAGATTTACTATGTTGTAGTGAAGGACATGGACAGTATGTATGAGATGATAGGGGATAAGAGTGCATATGATTATACTTATAGTTATGGATTTTGCTACAGTAAGGATCCAGGAAAGAAGCTGGAAACCATGGAAAAGAAGCTCAAACAGTCCATTCGAAAGGCATACAAAGGGGATTATGACATAGCAGTGGAGAGCCAGGCGGAATATAAGAAGGGTTACTATAGTATTTATGGAGGCCTTATGTTTATTGGAGTCTTTTTGGGAATATTGTTCTTAATGGCAGCAGCATTGATTATTTACTACAAGCAGATTTCAGAGGGATATGAGGATAAAGAAAAGTTTGCCATTATGGAAAAAGTGGGTATGACGAAAAAAGAAATCAAAAGCAGCATTGGTTCACAGGTGGTTATGATCTTTTTCCTTCCATTGTTGGTGTCCTGTGTTCATGTGGCAGGTGCATTTCCTCTTATTCGAAGACTGCTTTTGATGTTTGGATTAACAAATGTTTCCGTGTTCATTCTTTGTACGGTTATTACAATTCTCATTTTCTCACTGATTTATGGAATTGTATACCGAATGACTGCGCGTACTTATTATAAGATTGTAACAGATATGCAGAACTAAAAATTTGTGGAGAGATACACTTCCTTTGTGTTATACTAAAGGTAATAGCAGGAAGGAAGTGTTCGTATGGGGATTTTTTTAAACCGCGGAAATGAAGAGTTTGATTCCGTTGTACATTCTCAGATTTATATTGACAAAACAGATATTTTGCAATTTTTTAATGAAGTAATCAATACAGAACAGCGATATGTATGTGTCAGCAGACCAAGAAGATTTGGTAAGTCGATTACGGCGAACACCATTGCGGCATACTTTGAGAAGGGCTGTGATTCCAGACCCTTATTCCAGGGAAGAAAGTTATCTGAGTATGAAAACTGGGACTGCAATTTAAATAAGTACGATGTGATCCGAATTGATCTGGCAGATATCCGGGCGAGAAGAAAAACC
>JBGVLO010000175.1:0-18552 GCA_045124315.1 Lachnospiraceae bacterium | reverse complement strand
TATGGGCTCTATTATGATTTTTTTGTCCAGAAAAAATCGTAAAGGAATGAGTCACCATATGCTTAACAAAAATTCTATCAAAACCATCCTAAATGTCAAGCACACTTGTATCGATAAAGTTACTATGCTTGCTGATACCTCTATTATGATTGAGGTACATGCCACTAAAGGCGAGCAATGTCGATGTGGCATTTGTGGTAAAAAATCCAAGTTCTATGACAATGGCAATGAAGGTGCCAGAAATTGGAGAGCCTGCGACTGGGCAGGGCATAAAGTTACATTAGTTGCAACATCCTACAGAGTTAAATGCAAGGAGCATGGTGTGGTTACATGTCAGTTTCCATGGGCACGACATAACTCAAGATTTACACGCAAGTTTGAAGAGCAGACTGCTTGGATGGCAGTCAATTGTTCGCGAGTTGCAGTTGCTGCATTTATGAGAATCTCATGGAATACAGTTGGTCCCATTATTGAACGAGTTGAAAAAGACCTTGATATCAATCCTAATGCCCGCTTTGACAATCTTGTTCGTATCGGTGTTGATGAAACCAGTTATCGTAAGGGACACAAGTACATCACGACTGTTGTTAATCATGATACAGGCAACGTTATCTGGGTTGCCAAAGGTCATGGAAAAACTATATTTGAGCAATTCTTTAAACAGCTAACACCTGCACAAAGGGATAGCATTCAATTAGTCTCTGGCGATGGTGCCAAATGGATTGATGAATGCATCAGGGAATACTGTCCAAATGCTAATCGTTGTGTGGATCCATTTCATGTAATTGAATGGGCAATGGAGGCTCTTGATACTGTAAGAGTTGATGCTTGGCGAGAAGCCAAAGCAAACACTCCGGAACAGCCAAAAACGAAACGAGGACGTCCTAAGAAAGGAACACCTTCGAAAGATACAACTGCAACAGAGATTAAGAATTCAAAAATCGCATTAGGAAAAGCTCCGAATAATCTTACTCCAAATCAGCAGGCTAAGGTTGAATGGATTGCTAAAACAGATCCTCGTTTATATCGCGCATATAAACTCAAAGAAGCATTACGTCTTGTCTTCTACAATGATACAGTAGAGGAAGCAAAGGAGGCTCTTGATGCCTGGTTTAAATGGGCAAGACATTGCAGAATACCAGCCTTTGTTAAACTTCAGAAGAAGATAAACAGACATATGCAATCTATATTAAATACCATAGAGTATGGATTAACCAATGCAAGGATTGAAGCAATCAACAATAAAATAAAGCTATCCATTCGAATGGCTTATGGCTTTCGAAACATAGATAATATGATGGCAATGATAATGCTTAGATGCTCTGATATCAAAGTACAGTTGCCATGGGAGAAAGATGAATAGACTTCTTTCTTCTGCTTCGATTAGGGTATCTGATATTGAATTCAGCCGCAAGGGTGCAAGCACCACTCCGTGGAAACCCTTGCCCCTAAATTCAATACCAGATGAAAAATAATCAAGCAGAAAAAAGGATGTAGATGCTACCAGAGACAGCTAAACGCTCACACATACTGATGATGCCTCAAATCTCTTTACACCATTTTTAGTAATATAGCGTCTGAAGATATATCTCTTTTTTTCATCTTTCTTCATTCACGTTACCTCCTTCCAAGTTATTATGCTCGCACAAATCAATCGCGAACATTTTTTGTTGAACTTTTTGAAGGTCTCTGCTATACTAGAAGTGTTATTCAACTAGTGAACGGTTTTTAAAACCTTCTCTATGTTCTAAAGAGTTTCAAGGCCGCAATCCTTGGACTCTTTTTTTATGAAAAAGAGTTTCCTCTCATTCAACATGTATTATATATATAGTTTTCACCTTTGTCAACTATATATTGTGTAACATTTCAAGGCAAACACAATATCTTGTGTCATTTCTCATTTATTTGCTTCACAATGTTTTCTACGATTTTATTGACATCTTCAACATATCTATATACTGCATCTTCAGTAATTTCCATTATCTCTGCATCGGCATGTCTTCTATCTGACTGATGCGCTATAACATTTCTTTTAGAATACAATCCGTTTAAACGTCTTTTTAATTTATCCATTGTTTTTTCCGTAGCACCTTGCTGATAAAATGTATCATCTGCCAACATTTGCATATTTAATCCTAACAAATTAATTTGTTCCTTAACATCCGCATATGAAACCATAGTAGCTTTAGCAAACTGCTCATTTACAAATTCAATAAACCAATCAGAATCTTCTCCTGCTTTTAATGCTTTATTTAGCACATCAAGCCTTATACTAATATTACAATATTTTTTTGTTTCTTCCCAAATTCCATCAAATATTTTACTCAAGCCAAACTTGGTTATCTCGTGCATAAAAAAATCAAATGCACTCACTATAAAAACTACTTGAGCTCTCCATACATTCTCTGCTTGAGTTTTATTCCCAGCTTTTTGCAATTCTTGTGCTATAGAAAACATATTCTCTACAACAGATATACTTTCATCATAATGTCTTTTTATCTCTACTAGTTCAAAACGTACAACAGCTGGAAGAACCTTATTTCTCGTATCTTCTTTTCTTGTTGATAATTCAAGACTTCTCTCCATTGTTTCCCTCCTTATCTGATAGAAAACAAATCAGAAAAAGACTGATTCAACATTGGTATAGCTCCATATTTACCGGATACATATCCTTTTTCCAAATTTTCGGTTTTTCTAACATTTTTAATTTCAACTAGAGAATACAGATCTGTTGCTCTGTATTCGTTCAACTGCGTAAACCAAATTTGATCACGTCTAAATATATCTGTATCTAGAAGACTTGTATCGTGAGTTGTAAAAATTAATTGTGCAAACTTATCTTGTTTTGCTTTATGGAATGTTTCAATAATATAATGTACTATTGATTCATGTAATCCCATTTCAAATTCATCACATATCAAAATCTTTCCATTTTGTATAATATCAATAATAGGGCAGATAACCTCAAATAATTTCTTAATTCCTACAGATTCCTCTAACATCAAATCTGTCTGGAAATTATCATATACTATTTTTGCATCTATCTTATTTGCATCTTGCATTGTAAGCATGTTCTTTAAAACATCTGGCATATCTGCTGGCAAATCTGTAGGCTGTACTTTTATTTTTTCCATTTTTACCCTTACATCCTTAATGCCTGTTCCTAGTTCCTGCAAAAACTTAAGAAACATTTGTCTAACATCCTCATCTTGCTGCATTAATTGAATTGAATATTCTGTCCAATTATTAATTTGTGGATTATAACAAACAATATCTGTTTGGAAGAACAAAAAGGCCTCTTCCACTTCTTTGAGATTTGTAAAGTTTGCAGCGCATGAAAGAAACAATCTATTTTCTTTAAGAACTGATAAACTCACATCAAATACGCCCTTATATCTATCCCCTGGTTTAATAGTCATCTTCTCTCTCTCGAAAATTTTAACCTGTTTACCCTTCGGAAAGTAATATAAGTATTCATCTTCAACCAAATTTTTTACTATCTTAAATCCATATGCATAACGTACATCTTCTTTGACAAATTGAATCGAATATTCACTTGGTTCCATACTACTACTTAATTTGTGAGGAGCCTGAAATATTCCTTGCCCAGGCTGATGCTTCATACTATTACAAACCAAATTACGCATAAATTCTAATGCATTAAGAAAATTACTTTTCCCTGAACCATTTGGTCCATAAATAACAGCTGAACGAAGAACTCGATATTTTGAAAACTCCTTTAATGTTTCTGCATAAGTATTATCACTTGATGCAATCGCCGAGAAAGTCACCTTATCTTTAATAGACTTATGGTTTGAGCAAGAAAATTCTAATATCATATCATTCGCTCCTTTCATTTCTTTTACATTCATAATACCCCTCACAATCTGTTTCGTCAACTACATTTGCATATTTTTTGCAATTTTAACATTTTAAACACTCTTTATTTTGTTTTTAATAGTATATATACTATTGTCTATTTATATTCCTGCTAGTTATATTAAGTATCCATCATCTTAAAACAATTTTTTATTGTTATTTGTTTTCACCCGTTCCTCCCTATTATAGACTACATCACCGCCTCTATTTTCTTCGCCAACAATTCTCCAGCAATAACCACTATCATCTTCCTAAAAACTATGCAATTCACTAATAACTTTAACGCATCCGCTATTATTCCCATTATATCTATGGAAGTTCCTATGACACCACTCTCAATGCTAGTTACCATAACATTAAACACTCCTCTTTCTATTTGTAGAACAAAAATATGTTTCTTGTCCAAATGCTCAAATATTTTAACCACTAAAAAAAGCAGTAACCAAAGGGATATTCCAATGGCTACTGCTTTTCTGTTACGGTCTTATATCTCTCTATGTGATTTCTTTTCCGCATCCTTATCCGGCGATAATTTTTCTCCCTTGTCACGATGTTCTATCATCGCCTTTTTCTCTGCCAGCTTCTCCTTTATGGAAATTCTCCCCGGTGAACGTTCTTCCTCTTTCTTTGACTTTTCATTGTTCAGAACATTATCAATCATATTATAATTGCTTTCTTCAAGCTCCTTCACCTTTGCAATTGGTTTATATTCTGACAGCTTATCTAACAGCTCCTTTGCCTTTCTGGCGGTCTGTACGAATTCACTGTTATCAATCTCCGTACCTTGTCCGAAAATGTCTGTTATACCCTCTCTGACACTTTCTGCTACGATTGCATTAAGGAAATCATTAAGATACCCGATATTTCCGTTTCTGATGTCCTCTGTGATATTTGCTACCTGTGCAGCTCTGTCTTCAACTGTATCTCGATATTGATACGTGTCATAATCATAAGAAAGCTGGTCTATCTGTGTAGCAAGCGAAGCAGCCTGCCACTTGTCCAGAGAACCACGTACTTTTATATCTGGTAATTTATCAATCAGCTCTGCAATCATTTCTATTGCTTTCGGATCGTCTGTAATATCTGGCACATAATCCAAAATCTCTAAATCGGCAACTTTACCGGAAACAATATCCATTTCCACATCCTCATAGCTCTCTGTCCCCTCTGTATGGATGTTAATTCCAATACCTCTGACTGCATTCATTCGTTCCGGTGGTATCTGATTGTACAGCTTTATGGCTTCATCAACAGTTTCTATGCCCTCATGAAATTCTCCAAGATTATGAAACTCACTGCACTCGGACACCATAAGAGTAACTATTGTAGACTTCTTCTCTGCTACATCTTCCTTTGCAGACTCTTTTTGCATTACTTCACATTTTTCTGCAAGATAACTTTCCACACCTGGCAGATATGTTGCAAGTGTTCCGGTCTTTCCCTCTGTAATTGGATTGATGTCAACCTTAACACCGCCAATTTTCAGACCATCTTCGTTAAAGGCATTAAATAAATCATCTTCTTTCTCTTTTCCCTTATATTCCACCACTATATCAAGGTCAGAGCCTTCCTTTTCAAGACCTCTGCACCGACTACCGGATACAGCTACATCTACAATATCCACATCTATCTCATATTCCTCTATTTTGGATTTTATATAAGCATAGGCAGTCTGCTCCACATCCTCCGGTGTCTGACCTTCTATGTTATGGAACAGCTCATTTGTCTTTTCTTTGAAATCCGAAACGATATGACGGGCTGCTATCTCAGCCTGTTCCACAGCTTCTCCTTTTTCTATAAGTTCCTCATAATCAACCGGGATACGTTCATCCCATTCCGTTACGCCTATATCTTCCAGTATATCCTTTAATGCTGCATGAATGGATATATCAGGGTTGTCATACACCCCACCATCAAGCAGCTTGTAATTTGCATCAAAAATAGAATAATCATATCCATCATCACAGGTCTGTATGCTGACAAATTTATCATTAATGGAAAATGCCATTTGTTCCGGCTCAAATCCCCAAAATTCACTTTCTCTTACCTTTGCAACCAATTCTTCAGGTATCTCAAAATACCTTGTTTCTTCGCCATCACAAACGGTTACAACAGGTATGTTCTCCTGCAGGCAATGGTCTTTTTCTTCCACAGGATAATTCCACAGTTTTGCATTGCTGTTCATAATCTCCATCAATCCATCCACCGATACCTGTGCCGGTTCCAATCCCAACAAAGTTTCATATTCCACTACAGACAGCTCCTTGTCTGCTATATCCGCAAATCTATTGTTTATGCTGATATATTCATTATCCCACTCCACAAGCGGTATATCCTCCATGATGTGCTTCTGGTTGGCTGTCGGCATGAGATGCTCCATTTTTCCCTGTTCATAAAGTGTATCAAATCGGCTCATATACATGGAAATATCATCAAGACCACCTTTATTAAGCTGATACTCAAATCGTTCTTTTATAAAGTCTTTTACTTCCTCTGGTGTCATATCTCTATGCACCCTTACCTTATCAACAAGTTCATTGCACAAAATCTGTAAATCGTCCATAAAACGGTCACTCTGTTTGGCTTCGCTGCTATGAGTAAAATCAAGACTCAAAACATTCTCGTTATTCCTTGCATGGATAACGTCAAACTCAATACCATGCACATTGACACCAAAGGTTGTCCTTGCTTTATCATCACTGAACTGTGCATCTTTCTTACGGTATGCCTTAAATTGCTCCAAAGCATCTGTAAAGCTCTCAAAACGCTCCAGCTTACTCTTTTGAGGACTGTTCTCTGCCCAGGTAGACAAATCCGCAATAACATAATAAGATACCTTGTCATTTTCAATATCCAAATGCTTCTGCAAATTTCTTGCTTCCATGATATTCTCAAGCTGTGACCTTCCATTTACCATATAAGAACCAATATTATTTTCTTTATTAAAAGGTAAATATGGCTATAATTCAATTTCAAAAATCTGCTTCGCACAATCTCTGTTGGATAAATATTTTTTGCAATTACCATTTCCTCAGATTTACACATGATGACTTCCATAATCAATACCAATAATTCCTGCAATAATTCTTTATGATTTTCATGCGATGTCACTAAGAGATCATACTCAATATTCTGACGAATAAACTCCTCATATTGTTCATAGGATCTCGTGTACTCTGCATCTAATCCTATCTCATCCTGTGATATGATAGGATTAGATATAGATTTATTACAATCAGTATGATTATTATTAGTCTTACTAATAGGTGGTGTAGTTTCAGCAACTTCTTGAGGTGTGCTTTTTACAACCTCTTGAGGTTTCCTTTCTACACTTCTTGAAGTTGAATTTTGGGCACTTCCTGAAGTTGCAGTTTCTAGACTTCTTGATGTTGGATTTCTTTTCTTCTTATCTGTAAAAGGTACTTTTTCCGAGCAATTCCTTTCTGTAATAAAATTTTTCACATACAGGAGACTTGGCATCCCAAGTCCCCTTCTCTTTTTTTCTACTAATCCGAACTTTTCCAATGCTGCCAACAAATCAATTGCCTTATTTTTGGATATTCCCAAGTCTTCTTGAATATCTGCAATCTGATAAATGATATATACTCTGTTTTCCGAATCGAACCATCTGTTCTTCATGGACAAACTCATGCGATCAAGAAGTAATCCATACAGTACCTTTGCAGGTAAGGATAGGTCTGAAAAGGTTTCATCCGTTATCATAATCTTGGGTATTTTGATAAAACTAAATTGCTCTGCCTGATTACCATAATAATATTCAAAGTTCATATCCATCACACTCCTTGTTCCCTGCTCCACTGATCTAACAATGTGAGTATGACTTCTTCCATCTGCTGCCTACTATACCCTTGTGGAAAATAAGAAGCGATCTGCGTATCTGTTAATGAGAAGTATACTTGCTTTACCGTTCCTGTGACCTCATATAAGATAGCATTGGCACTCTCTATTTGTTCTTCTTCTGTTCCTTCTATTTTTCTTAATTTTGCGATTTTCTCTTTGACTAATTTTTTACCTTTTTTTATGTATTCAAGCACAATCTGTTGAATGCTTTTGGATAGAAAAGATAGCTCTACACCATTCACAAAAGAAATCTTTTTCTTGTCTACTAATTCTAATAGTTCAGGTATTAGTTCTGTTAATCGAATATACCTTTTCACTTGTGTTCCAGACATACCATTTTCTTTTCCGATTTTACTTGTACTAAGCTTCGGACCATTATGGTCCGAAGTAACCCCCTGATGGCTCATTGCTTCCATTTTCATCTTAAATGCAAAGGCTCGTTCACTCGGCAATATCTCTTCCCTTTGAATATTGGCATCCACCATAATTATGGTTGCTTCATCATCTGACAATTCCTTCACGAATACAGGCATTTTGTCCAAGCCTGCCAACTGTGCCGCACGTCTACGTCTGTGTCCGGAAATCAATTCAAATCCACCCTCCGGTCTTTTTCTCGCAATCGCCGGAGACAATATTCCATTTTTCTTTATCGATTCCACTAACTCAAGCATTGCCTCGTCATCCACCACATGAAATGGGTGATCCCTAAATTCGTGCAACTGGTCTAATGGAATGTCACTTGCCCCTTCTATTGTAGGTACTGCTAATAATTCCTCATAACTTGTCAATTTCACCTTTTGTCCTGATCTAGTTCTCATGAGCAAGCACCTCCTCTGTCAATTCACGATAGGCTTTTGCTACTTTGCCTGACGGATCATGTGTATAAATACTATTCCCCTCGGCACTGATTTCTGCAGCACGAATGGACACTGGAATTTCTGACTGGAATATCATAATATTATCCGCATACGCTTCATGCACACTGGCTGAAATATCTTTTGTGAAATTCGTTCTGTAATCTACCATCGTCAATAAAATACCTTCAATCTGCAAATTTGTATTCAATTGTCTTTTTACCCGCACAATGGTCTTTATCAACTGCTGTAAACCTTTTACCGGTAAATAAGCTGCCTGCACCGGTATTAAAACAGCGTCTGCACATGCTAACGCATTTACAGTCAACATCCCCAGTGAAGGCATACAGTCGATAATGATATAGTCATATTTTTCTCTCATTGCATCTACATATTCCTTTAATATGACTTCTCTGCTGATTACATTAACCATAGATACCTCTAAACCGGATAATTCAATATTTGCAGGCATAAGGTCAATATTTTCTTCATGAGAAAGAATACCTTCTTCCAAGTCCATTTCTTCTTCAGTGATAATATTGAGCAGCTTCGTTGCCAAAGTTACCTCAATCTGATCCGGCTCACGATAACCTAAACTAATGGTCAGACTGCCTTGTGGATCACCGTCAATCAGCAATACTTTATTTCCCTTTCGAGCCAAACCTATTCCTAAATTGACTGTAGTGGTAGTTTTTCCCACTCCACCTTTCTGATTTGCAATAGCTATTACTTTACACATAATAAATTCCTCCTTGTCCAAACATCAATTTACTTTTTGTACATTCTTGTATCTTGTTCTAACAGAAGCAATTTTTTCTTTCCTAAGTGAAAGAGGCACTTTTCAAGATTGAAAAGTGCCTCTTTAGAGTACATCTATAAATAGTTTTTAATTGGATTCTTTGATAGATTTACGAATTTGCTCTACCTGCAAAATTGCATATTGGTGCAAATCATTCCATCAAATACTGCTATATCTTACATAAATCGTCACTTAGAAATTGCATACAAGTGCAAATAATAGCATTTACTTAAAAAATATGTGTGTCCTTTTTTTGTCCTTTTCGCACATCCTAGCACCGCAAACCCTTGATTTTCCTTGCTTTATTTATCAAGTGTCTTAAGTGTCGGGAACAACAATACATCACGGATCGCTGGCTGATTGGTCAACAACATTACCAAACGGTCAATTCCGTATCCGATACCACCTGTTGGAGGCATACCGATGCTAAGTGCATTCAAGAAATCTTCGTCTGTATGGTTTGCTTCCTCGTCTCCGGCTGCAAATGCTTCTTCCTGTGCAGCAAAACGCTCTCTCTGGTCGATTGGGTCATTGAGCTCTGAGTATGCATTTGCCATCTCACGTCCATAAATAAACAACTCAAAACGTTCTACATAGTCTGGGTTCTCAGGCTTTCTCTTTGTAAGTGGAGAAATCTCAACCGGATGATCCATAACAAAAGTAGGCTGAATCAGCTTCTCCTCCACATACTCTTCAAAGAATAAGTTGATGATATCTCCCTTTGTATGACGCTCTTCAAATTCAATGTGATGCTCTTTTGCAAGTGCTTTTGCTGCCTCTGTATCTGCTACTTCATTAAAATCAACACCGGCATATTTCTTTACTGCATCTACCATAGTGATACGCTCAAATGGCTTTCCTAAGTCGATCATTTCCTCTGCATAAGGCACACATGTAGTTCCACATACTTCCTGTGCAACGGTACGGAACATATTCTCAGTAAGATCCATCATGCCATGATAATCCGTATAGGCCTGATATAATTCCATCAATGTAAACTCCGGATTATGTCTTGCGTCCGTTCCTTCGTTACGGAATACACGACCGATTTCATATACTCTCTCAAGCCCGCCAACAATCAATCTCTTCAAATACAACTCTAAGGAAATACGAAGCTTACGATCTTCTGCCAAAGCATTATAGTGAGTCTCAAATGGTCTTGCTGCAGCTCCACCTGCATTGGAAACGATCATAGGAGTCTCAACTTCCATAAATCCCTGTCCATCTAAGAAACGACGAATACTGCTAAGAATCTGAGAACGCTTGATAAATGTTTCCTTTGACTCTGCATTCATGATCAAATCCACATATCTCTGACGATATCTTGTATCAGTATCAGTAAGTCCATGGAACTTCTCAGGTAAAATCTGCAAACTCTTGCTAAGCATGGTCATTTCCTCAGCATGAATGGAAATCTCTCCTGTCTTTGTACGGAACAAGAAACCTTTCACACCGAAAATATCTCCGATATCTGACTTCTTAAAGTCTGCATATGGATCTAGTCCAATGGAATCTCTTGCCACATATACCTGAATGTTGCCCTTAAGATCCTGAATGTTACAGAATGAAGCCTTACCCATAACACGTTTAAACATCATACGGCCTGCAATGGAAACCTGAATTGGACTTGCATCCATGATTTCTCTTCTCTCATTGTAGTCTGCGTTGATGGCATCCTTCTTTGCCTGGTCATCCAAACCTTCCACATTCACTTCCGGTCTTCCTGCCAAAAGTTTTGCCTCATGCTCCTCATAAAGGGCCTTTGCATCCACTGTGTGATGAGTCTGGTCATATTTCGTAATCTGAAAAGGATCCTTTCCATTTGCCTGCAAATCTGCTAACTTCTCATTTCTAACCTTAATCAACTGATTGACATCCTGTTGTGGCTTCTGCTTATTCTGATTCTGTTCTGCCAAAATAATTCATCCTTTCTTATCTATCCTATTGCTGCATCTGCTCCTGTATAACAACAAATGTAACACAGTATTCCATCCTGACATAAAAGAGAGAAACACGCCCAGCGAGCTTCTCTCGTTATGGAAATTAGTTTGATCTCTCAATTTCAAGAATTTTATATTTTAAAATTCCAACCTGTGTCTCTACTTCGACTACATCACCTTTTTTTGCACCAATCAATGCGCTACCAACCGGTGACTCATTTGAAATTCTTCCTTTCAAACTGTTTGCTTCTGTAGAACCAACAATCTTGTATACTAATTCTTCATCATATTCCATATCTAAGATCTTAACACGACAACCGATATTGATCTTATCTAAATCTACATCATCTTCTACTACGACTTCTGCATTCTTAAGAATCTTCTCGATCTGCTCAATTCTTGCTTCGATATCTCTCTGCTCATCTTTTGCTGCATCGTACTCCGCATTCTCAGATAAGTCCCCCTGCTCTCTGGCTTCCTTAATCTTCTGTGCAACTTCCTGTCTTTTGTTAACCTTTAAATCTTCTAACTCGTTCTCTAATGCTGTAAGTCCTTCATAAGTCAAAATATTTTTCTTAGTCTCTGCCATAAATCCATCCTCCATGTTTTTTTATTCCTGCCTGTCCCTACAAAGAATCCGTTGTAGCCATTGGCAACTCTTTCGCACCTTCGAACATCTCTAAAAACTGTCCCACATTTTCTGCTTCCAGTACCTAAAAAATGGACAGAAAAATACCTGAAAGGCACATTTACTTCATTGTATTATAGCCTATTCCACCCCTCTTGTCAATGTGTGCAAAATGGCTACACAACTTCTCCATTGGCCAATTTTATACCTTCTAATTTCCACTCATATTCCCGTCGAATATTTTCCAGCTCCTTTTCACAGAAATAAACTTCCTGAGTCTCTGCCACCTGTCTCAATTTCCAATTATGACTCTGCATGTAAATGGCAGCCAGCCGTTCCTCTACTATCTCTCCGTGAATGGACTGACAATACCCTGTGACAATATGCTCCCCCTGCACCCCATTCCTCCATGCTTCATTTTCCTGTTCCTTTCGTTCCAACATAATGATAATATTCTTTATCTCTAATTTTCTATATTGTTGCGCATATACCCCATTGATATCCACTAAGACTTTATCCTCCATATCCGGTGGTATTTCCTTCCTATATACCAGAAACATTCCCTCCTCTTCCATTTCCTGCTCACATCTCTTCCACTTTCTCCAATCCTGGGTAATCACCGTAATTTCCTGCACTTTACCCACTAACTTTCTACAACAATATTTGGCTCTGTTATCCTCTGTATCCACCAGTACCAGCCATATTTTTTTTCCTTCCCAGGAAAAATGTGCCACAAGCTGCTGCCAAATGATTTCAAATAAACAGTACCAGCAAACCCATTTTTTTTGATACACTCCCAGTTCATATTCCGTACAAATTTCCCGCGAGAAATAAATAAGCTGTCTTGGAAATTTTCGCTTTACCCGCTCCAAACAACCTAGAAACCATTCCTTTCCCAACTTCTTTGCCTCTCTCGCTGTACAGGGCAGTGCTACTTCTACCACTTCTGTGTCCATATATTCCCGATAACGTTCGTCCCATAGTTTCTTTCTTTTTTGTCGTTTTCGTTTCCAGGATTTTACCCCTTTTCCACATTCCGATTCCGTTGCAAATTCCACTGTAATCATTCTATCCCCTCTTTGATTGCATGCTAGTATTACACTATGTAAATATATTATTTTTCATTGAAAACTATTCCTTCTCAAATAAAAAGAGTTTCGCTTGCGAAACTCCAAGGGATCGTTGTTGCCCTATAGGACAAACTTTTCTATAGAGCAACAAAAGAGGACCATAAGTTTCCTTAGGTCCCCTTTTGTCACAAAGTATAGAGTTTATCAAAAATTAGATATTAGCTTTTTTATATGGTGTCTCTCCATTCCTAACGAACCTTGAACTGACTTACTGCCTGTCCCAGTTCTTCTGCTGATGAAGCAAGCTTCTCTGAATTCTGGTTCAGTTCTTCGACACCTTCTAACTGTTGTACAACCATGTTTGTCACACTAGTTGCAGATGCTGCTGTTTGCTCAGAAACAGCGGATATTTCTTCAATTGCAGCCAAAGTAGCCGCTCTGGTCTTATCCATCTCTTCCACTCCAAGAAGAATAGAATCCAGCTCATTCAACAAGATTGACATCTGTTGTTCCATAGTCTTAAACGCCCCTGTGGTATCATTTACCGCTTCCTGTTGTTCCTGTACGATTGCATCCGCCTGTTTTGCAGTATTTACTGCATTCTGGGTTGTCATCACAATCTCATTAATAATGCCGTGAATTCTGTTTGCAGACTCCATTGACTGATCTGCTAACTTACGAATTTCGGAAGCAACGACTGCAAAACCTCTACCCGCTTCACCGGCTCTTGCCGCCTCAATAGATGCATTCAAGGACAACAAATTGGTCTCTGATGCAATTTCATTGATGGCACTTACAATTTGTCCAATAGACTTTGACTTTACTTCCAACTCTTCAATACTTGCAATTACCACATTAGTAATCTCTGCTGTAGAATGACTCTTTTCATTCAGTGCATCCATAGAAGTCATTCCTGTCTTAATGGAACCTTCTGTTTGAGAAGCAATGCTGCTGATCTTCTGCGTATTTTCACTTACAACCATAATACGCTTTGATAAGGTATCCATCTGACCCAGACACTGTACTGCATGTTCTGCCTGGGTATTGGTTCCTATGTCAATCTCACCCACAGAATTTTCAATTCCCTTTGATGATTTTAAGAACTCTTCTGAACTACGAATCACCTCTTCTGAAATCTGCGTCAGATCGTTACTAACATCATCCACCTGCTGGATTAAATGCTTTGTATGCGCGATCATATCACTGATACTTGCTGCTAAAATTGCAAACTCATCTTTTCTTCTTACTCGAACTTCAACAGTAAGATCACCTTCTGATACCTTTTTAATCTGTTTCATAATACTAGAGATTGTACGGCACATGCCCTGTGCAATGATCAATCCTAAAATACCAGATACAATAACAGAAATCACTAACAATATTACTGTTACCGTTTTAATATCAGATGCCTGTGCGTTAATGGTAGAAATCGGAATCAAACAACATACTGCCGTGCCCGTATCTCCTACTTTAGACATAAGCAACATATATTTTTTCCCTTTGTATTTTACTTCTTTCTGCACACTTTCCTGCTCTTTGTCCGCCATAACTTCTTCATAATAATCCTGCCCGACGAAGATTTTATCCTGCTCTGCATTAAAATCTTCCACACCTTCTGAACTACTATGGACTTCATAGCCATCCTCAGTTACAAAACATACAATACTTCCTTCCCCGATATCCAACTGACTAAGAAGCGACTCCATCTCTTCTCGGTTCAGGTCAAGTACCAGATATCCTTGTCCTTTCGGGATCTTTCGTATAATACGAATAGCATATTCCTTGGCATTGGCTTTCATTGCCGTATCAACCTCCGGCATAATACCCAGGTAATGATACTTGAGTTCCTGATTACTTACAATTTCCCCCTGCTTTGTTCCTGCAATCAGCGAATACAAATTATCTTCTGAAGAATTACTTGTGGTAATACTTCTTTCATTATCTGTAAGCAGGTAAACATCTGCTAAAAACTTGTTATCTGTGACATTGTAGTTAAATTCTTTATAGTTCTCATTATACAAAGTCATGCTATCGGTTGTTTCCAAATTTGCGTATCCACCATTTACATAGGTTCGGATCTTGCTCTCCATTACAAGGTCATTGTAATCGGATCTTAGAGAATCAAATACAAATTGATAATAAGAAGTGGTCAACTCAATGGCACCAGATACCGACTGTACATATGTATTTCGAATACCAGATGCTGCCTTGTTATAAGATACCGTACCTAAAATAACAAGGAAAACGATGGGAATTACGATCAAACTATACAATTTAAACTGAATTCCGTTAAAAAATGATACCTTCTCCACACGTTTATACTTTGCATTTTCTATCTTCGCTTCCCGTTCCTTCAAACGTACCTTTATCAATGTAAGAATATCCTTTGGTGAACGAATCGGAACCTGCTGTTTCACCCTCTTCACTTTCGCTGCCTGTTCCTTTTTTTCAAAAGATAACTTCTTAATAAACGGAAGCTTGTTCACAAATGGTATCTTCTTAAGAAAAACAAGGCACCCCTTACCTGGCAATTTTACCTTCACAGGTAATTTTCTCTTTGCGGACAAGTTTTCCTTTTTCGATAATTTCATTGGAAATCCTAGCTTTTTTCCTACTCCCTCCGGCTTTTTCTCTTTCTTTGGCTTTTTCTCTTTCTTTGGTTTTGATATCGATTTTTGCTTATGTTTCACCGTTGTCTTCTCTTTCCCTTCACTAGAAGCCGATGTTTTATTTTTTTTCAAAAAACTCATATAACAGCCCCCTCTCTTTATTTTTCCTATAACGCTTCCTTTCTGTTGCCTCCTACTATCCTACGGTTCCATTCGCTCTACTTCCAAAATAACAAACCCTTCAGATTATCTAAGCCAAGTTGATCTATCCATAACAGACAAACCACATGGCAACAGAAGTCCCACATTTCCCCATATATTGTATCTTAATGTTAACATTTCCCCCCCTTCTTTTCAAGTTGTTTTTGTGAATTTTTTACATTTTTACAACCCTTATTTCAGTTTTTTTGTAACTATTATATTACAATTTTGTTACAATCCCCATATTTTCCAATGTTATCCACATTTTTTTCCATATTTCTCCCTTGAATTCATTCGCTTTATCTTTCTACATCAGTAGTCTTTTTTTTAAATCCCCAGTTTATCCACTTTTTCGTGTAGCTTGCAGAAACTTTCCTTACCGATATCTTTCCCGATACTGTTCCCATTCTTCCTTCGTAACAGCGTCGTTACTATATCGTGCCTTCTGATACAAATACTCCGATTGCTGTAACTGTTCTTTCTTTCTCTCTTCCATAGTCTGTACCAGTTCCCTGGCTGTCTTTGTCTCTATGTTTTGTTCCTGATTATATTTTTTTACAAGCCCCTTAAAGTGTTTTCGTACCTTTTTCCCCGGATCCCGTTCAAAAAAGGAAACCGTTCTCTTCCGCCTCTCTCTATGCTCTCGTTTCCTTTTTTCTTTTTTTGTTACCTCATGAAAAATCTGCTCTCTTTCCTCTCCTTCCACCACAGGATCGGTATAAAAATACTTCCAGATTCCATATGCTACCAATACCAAAAATGCCAGAGCAAGCACCACCATAAGCACCTTAATAAGAATTAATAAACACTTACCCAACAGGGCTACAAACGCCTCCCAGAAAGGATTTAACTCTATGGTTCCATAGGCATCCAAACCACTGGTATTTTCCTCCACCAAAGCTTCTGTGCCCTCCTCCACATAAGGCTCCTTTTCCGCTTTTAAAAATTGGAATACCCATATTAAAAATTGCTTTATTTTATCAAGCATCCGGTCCAGCAGACTGCCAGTAGAAATCTGAGTCCCGCAAAACAAAACCCCCAGACTCCCTGCTGAAAACAATGCCATCACACGATTTCCATTTTGCCTTAACCTCTTGATAGGCGTGGATTGTCTCTGGGCATTGACTTCATTTTGATCAATATAGATATTTTGCTTTGCCATATACAGATTCAAAAAATATACCCACAAAAAAATAACACCAATCCACACTGATAACTGAAAAATCCATTCCTTATCCACAATTTTCCCATATACCAAACACGGAAACATCAATACCAATAACGCACAGGAATAATTTTCCGTGTTTCTTTTTTTACGGTCTAAATTACGCTCCACCCAAACCGTCCACACGCAGATGCAACCAAAGGTCACCAATACAACCTGTTCCAGTGTATTTCTCCCTAAAATAAAACAGTATCCAACTGCTGCCACATTTCCAAGAAGGAACTGCCATAATTTTTCCACCCGTTCCCTCATAAACAAAAAAAATACAGGAACCAATGCGATTTCCAGGCCTAAAAGAACATTCTCCCATAACGGCCTTTGATCTCCAAGAATAGAAAACACCCACATAAGTTCAATTAAAAACACCTGCAAAGTGTTTGCTCCATGGACCCGATATTTATATTTTCTTCGTTCCATTTCTCTCCCCTCCTTAGAATGGCATCCTTTACAGAACCTCATCCGAATACAATTCCATCACATTTTTCTCCAACTCCGGCAAAATCCCAGGTCGTTCTCCTCTGTAATGAGGCAGTAACCAATAGACAGACTTGTGTTCTTCTAATTTTTCTCTCAGTTTCTCCTGAACCACCGGAGCATAACTGGTGGTAATCACCAAATGCAATCCCTCTCCCTGTATGCCTCTATCCAAAAAAGAATCCGCATTTTCCCACCCTTGTTTTCTCTGATCCAAATCAATTCTTGCCATATCCTCATCTAGAGTGCGCAAATGCTGAATACTTGCACCTCCTGCAATTTCTATGCTTTTTCCACTCTCTTTATCAATCCCATTGGATTTCACCGAAACCTTAATTCCTTCCTTCAAAAAGCGTTCTGCATAAGTTACAGCAAGGGAAATGGCATACTCTTCCTGCTTTTGATCCCACTCAACATTTTTTTGTTCGAAATACAAAAGAATATCTACATGAGGTTCTGCTGTACATTCCAGGCAATTTACTTTTAGCTGTCCGGTTCTTGCAGTTGCCTTCCAGTTGATACTCCTCATAGAATCAAACGTCTGGTAATCCCTGACACCTGCAAAAGAAAACGGATCCTCATACAACTTTCTCTTTGACTGTAAGTTCCCCATCATTTGACGAAAATAAAAATCTACCGAAGGGGTATTCACTCGATTGGCAAATACATAGATTTTCTGCCCTTGTTTTTCCCGGATCACGTATTCATTGGTATAAAAAAAATCACTGACAAACACATCCACATCGCCCAGAACATAATATCCTCGCCTGGTACAGATAAATGGATAACTTCTTCGTATCCTTTCATATCCATTGATTGAAAATAAATCATATCTGTAATACTGATCTGTAGAAGTACCTTTTTCTTCTCCTTCAAATTTCCAGAAATTCGAAGTGGTATATTTCACCTTGATTGCCACTAGCGGAAGCCACTTTTTATTTTCAATTTCCTGTATAAGATTTAACTGCTCTCCCACATAAGAAAACTCTTTATCACAATACACCTTTACCTT
>JBGVLO010000174.1:0-39675 GCA_045124315.1 Lachnospiraceae bacterium | reverse complement strand
GCTCGCCAACAAGATGAACGTTTCAAAAAATACAATTCAAAACTGGGAAAATGGAGCTAAGGTCAAGTATGAAAGGCTTATTCTCCTAGCGGATATATTTAATACTTCAGTAGAATTGTTGATTAAGGAATTTTGCAGACTTTTTTGATGATCCAGATAGATATGAAGCGGATGATTATTTCAAGTTTGGAATCTCAATGAAAAGAGCAAAAGCAATTCTACCTATCCTTGATAAAGAAGCAATTCCTATTACTGATAGACATTGGGCAAATAAGGTTAAAAAAGATATACCAAGGGAGTTCATCGAAACACTGGGAATATCGCTCCCATATGAATTATTCTTGGAGAAATATGATGATTCTAAAGCAAATGATTATGGGGGTGGCTGTATGAACAGTGGACTCGAAACAGTAACCACATATCATAACATAGCTCCAGAAGGTCAGCCCGAAGAATGGTATTTGGAAATCAATGAGAAAGGACGTTCACTCTTGAAATGGTTTATTGAAAAGGAGTGACAAGAATGTATAAGAAAAGAAACACAGCGGTTTTTATTGATGGTGAAAATATGCCAGCCAAAAAGGCTGCAGCTATTATGAAAGAGGTGAAAAAAAGAGGTGTAATTGATACCGTAAAAGTATATGGTATGCAGAAGGATCAGACAACAAAAAAATGGTCAGAAGTTGCTTTGATTACTAAAGGTATGAAAGATATAAGACTTAGTGGTGGTCCAGCCAGAAACAAAGTGGATATGAAAATTAAGAAAGATACTATCCATGATGTAAAAGCAGCACCTAATGTGGATATAGTTATTATCGTATCTTCCGATCACGGATATGCCGAAAACATTCGGGAGCTTAGGTTAATGGGAAAACATGTTGTTGTAATTGGTGAGGCAAAAGCACCGAAGAGTCTTCGACGCGCTTGCAACGAATTTGTACAAGTTTAGTAAGAGGCAGATGTCAAAAATGATATCGCCTCTACTCTTCTATTAGGATTGTAAATGCTTTTGTCTGATTACAAAGATCTAACGCAATCTGTAATTCTGTAATTCGATTACTGACTTTTTGAAAATCATTTTGCACATTCTGAATGTCATAATTGACATATTCATACTCGATCAAATTACTTCTCCTATAAAATTCTTCTTTCTTACGACTCTTGAATTATCTACTTTTTTTGTTGACATATATATCGCAGTGTGATATATAATACATATAACGAAGTGCGATATATATTACTACGATACATCGAAGTAAGAAGGAGGTAGGATAGATGGATGCACATATTAAGAAAGTATATGTTCCCATGACAGAGACAGGCTTTTATATATTGTTATGCTTAAAAGAGCCGAATCATGGATACGGAATCGTTCAGAAAGTAAAAGAACTTACAAATGGGGATATTGTTCTTGCTCCAGGTACCATGTATGGCAGTTTGTCAAAGATGGAAAAAGATGGATTGATCTGTTTCCAAAAGGAAGAAGAAAAGCGAAAAATATATGTCATTACAGATTTAGGAAAAGAAGTTTTGGAAATCGAAATGAATCGAATTGAACGATTATACCGAAATATGAAGGAGATGCGATTATGAGAAAAACAAAGACAGAATTTAAATGGTTTACGATCCCTCTGTATTCGTCAATCGAATTTTCAGTCAAATGCTCATTGAAATTTCAGTCAGTGTAAAATTGATATAATGTAGCTCGAATTTTCCTAGAAACGCGTATTTATGCGGCTTATAGGGTTTATTATTGCTGGGGGCTACACCCCCAAACCCCAGTAAACTGACTGAATTTTCAATGAGCCAAGTGACCTATTTTTCAATTGCCATAAACACCCTCAATATAGGCAGGAGGAGGAATATCTTACTTCCATGCATAGAAAAGGTTGGAAATTTACAAAAGTATCCTTTCCCGGATTTTATCATTTTGAACAATGTGAACCGGAAAATGTAACCTATAGACTAGATTACAACCAAGAAGGTGTTGCAAATAAAGCGGAATATGTTCAGATGTTTTCGGATTGTGGTTGGGAATATCTGTTTGATTTTGTAGGATATAGCTATTTCCGGAAAGCGTCTGATGAAGCAGATACCAATGAAGAGATTTTTTGTGATGATGCTTCCAGACTGGATATGATGAAGCGTGTTTTCAAAGGCAGAATGCTCCCACTTATTGTGATTTTTCTTTGTGGAATTCTTCCTCAATTTATTATGAATACCACAGGATATGGTGGCGGAAGTTTCATACAGGATGTACTATCCATTACATTTTTGTTTTTAGGACTATTATATATTGTCCTATTTTGTGCGTATTCTGTTCTGTTTTATCAATATGAAAAGAGCTTATATCCGGAAAATGATGGACTAAAAATAAAGTATCTGGGAGTTTTTGCCGGCCTTGTATTGTGTACATTGTTCATGGGAGCCACAGCGTATTTTTCTTTTTCATCGAACTATTCTATTCATGATAACGAAAATGGATTCATTGTTGAGGCCCAGCGGTTAAATAAAAGTATTGTAAAAGAATATGATTTAGAAAAAGGAGACATTATCCAGGTTTCCCATAAGGGAGAAGCAGGTCAGCTCTACATTAGTATAAAACAAGAAAATGAGGAGCCTGTATTTTACGGAAATACATTTGATGATTTTGATGATTTTTCTGTGGAAATACAGGAAGATGGCTGTTATCAAATTAAGTGTTCCGGGAAGAAAGCCAAAGGTACCATAACATTTACAAGAAAATAAAATTCAGAAAAAAATCCCAAGCTGTATCCATACAACTTGGGATTTTTTTTCTGTAGGCTATTATTGTCCTTACATCTTTTTCACCGATCCATTGACCTCTTCCACAACCACGTACACCGATTCTTCTGTGCTGGTAATGTGTCTATGCTGTTTTTCAATCACAGCCTGCATACGATGCATGGCCTTCACCATGTGTTCCGAATTCACCATTAATGTGTCTACAATCTCATCAATTCTTCTCTCTCCATACCGATGGATAAAATAATATCAACAACGGAAACAACTCCAGTCTTCCAGCCAACATGTCAAACATTAAAATAAACTTGGCAAACGGAGAAAACATACCAAAATTCTGTGTTGGTCCCACCAGATTCAATCCTGGCCCAATATTGTTGATCGTTGCTGCAACTGCAGTAAAATTCGTAATCAAATCTTTTCCATCAAATGATATCAAAAATACAGAACAGACAAACACTACCAGAAATGTAACAAGATATACATTTACGGAGCGTAACACTTCATGAACAATTGGTTTCCCATCTATGTTAATTTTTTGAATACTCTTCGGGTGAATATAGCTACGAAGTTCCTTTCCCACCGTTTTGAACACGATCACAAAACGGGATACTTTGATTCCACCACCGGTACTTCCGGCACAGGCTCCCACAAACATCAATAAAACAAGAATGGTTTTACTGGTCTCCGGCCAAAGATCAAAGTCGGTAGTAGAAAATCCTGTGGTTGTAATAATGGATCCCACCTGAAATACAGAATGGGTCAACGCCTCAAATGGGCTGGAATACATATGTAAAATATTCAGGAAAATAATCAAAGTGGCCGCCCCCACAATGATAAAGTAATACTTCACCTCTTCCATTTTCACTGCCCGTTTTAACTGTCGAAACAAGATAAAATAGTAAGCATTAAAATTAACACCAAACAATATCATAAAAATGGTAACTACCCATTGAATATATGGGCTAAAACTACCAATACTGTCATTATAAATACCAAATCCACCAGTTCCTGCAGTTGCAATACTTGTATTGATAGCGTCAAAAACACTCATACCACCCAAAAGCAGCAAAACAAATTCTACGACCGTCATACCAAAATAAATGGCATATAAAATCTGTGCAGTGGATTTTACCTTTGGCACCAGCTTTCCTACCGATGGTCCAGGACTCTCTGCACGCATTAAATTAATAGGAGAGCCCCCACTCATAGGAATAATAGCAAGTAAAAAAACAAGCACACCCATACCACCAATCCAATGGGTAAAACTTCTCCACATGAGGGAGCAATGAGACAATGCCTCCACGTCCGATAAAATACTTGCACCTGTAGTGGTAAATCCGGAAATGGTTTCAAATAAAGCATCCGGAAGAAATGGTATTTCTCCAGTCAGTACAAATGGAATACATCCAAAGATACTAAGAAAGATCCAGCTCAAGGCTGTAGTAATACATCCTTCCTTCAAATAGAAAATGTTGTTATCCGGCTTTTTACGCTTCATAAGCCATCCCACAATCAAACACAAAATGCCAACTCCGAAGTAACAAAATCCCTCTTTCTCCAAATAAAACAAAGCCGTAATACAAGGAATAGAAAATAAAATACCTTCGACCATCAGCACATATCCTAAAATATATTGTATTACAGAACGATTCATCCTATTTCTGTTTCCTTTCTGAAATCTGTAATTATGCTAGTTACTCTATGCTAAAATGTCTTGAATATCATTAAATCCTGTGTTTGTAGTGACAATGATGACACTATCATTTACCCGAATTTCATCATCGCCACTTGGAATAATAATATTTCCATTACGATTGATACAGGCAACCAGCAGATTCTTCTTAAGCTTCAGATCACGAAGTGGTATATTCGTCACAACAGAATCCTTTTGCACCACAAACTCAATTGCCTCCACCCAGTTATCATACATATGATATAAGGTTTCAATATTGCTATCCTGGGAATTTGTCTTCGCGCGCACATAGGCTATGATTGCCTCAGTAGTAATGTAACGTGGATATACGACACTCCCTAAATCTAGGGAACTGATAACCTCTTTAAAGGAAGTCCGATTGATTTTCGTTACAATTTTTGTATCCGACAACTGTCTTGCATGAAGGGTAAGTACAATATTTTCTTCGTCAATACCAGTCAGAGGGACAAAAGATTCCACCTTATCAATTCCTTCCTCCCGAAGCAATTCCTGATCCGTTCCATCCCCATTAATGATAATCGCCTTTGGCAGTAAAACACTCAATTCCTCACAACGAGCACGGTCACTCTCAATAATTTTCACTGAAATATTCATATTCAACAAACGCTTTGCCAGATAATAGGCTGCTTTACCGCCGCCAATAATCATAGTATCCTTTACCCGTTTGCTCTTAAATCCAATGGTCTTCAAAAAAGTCTTAATATCATTTCTTGAAGAAACAAAGGAAATGACATCTCCCGCATGCATCACAAAATTACCAGAAGGAATATGTACTTGTCCATCCCTTTCAATGGCACAGATAATGACCTTTGCCTCCACCATACTACCCATAGTAGCGATCGACATACCATCCAGACAGTTTCCCTCCGGAAGTTTAATCTTTATCAACTCTGCCCGTCCATGAGCAAAGGAATTCACCTCCAATGCGGTCGGCATTGCCAGAATACGTGCAACCTCCCTGGCAAATTCATGTTCCGGGTTTATGATCATGGTAAGTCCAAGCTTATCCTGCAAATATCCCAATTCTTTGCTATAATCTGGCGTACATACTCTTGCAATAGTCGCACAGTTGGATGCCTGTTTTGCAATGGTACAACACAACAGATTCAATTCATCCGATTTTGTTACTGCAATAAAAAGGTCGGTATTTTTAATTCCAGCCTCCACCTGCACACTGTAACTGGCACCATTTCCAACAATGCCCATCACATCATACATATTTGCAAAGTTCTGGACACGGTCACTGTTTTTATCAATTACAGTAATATTATGCCCTTCCTTAGTCAAATGCTCCAATAAAGCAGAACCAATTTTACCACAACCGACAATAATAATCTGCAATCCCTTCGGTTTTGGAGTCCCCCTTCTTTTATGTAACATAAGCAATTTACGACAAAGATCCATATGCTTCCACTTCACATAACAACCTCTGCCTTCTCCTTTCTTCCTATATCCCACAACCTAAATAACACACAATTACAACGTCATATGATTTGCTTCACAATTAATAATATAGAAACCTTTTGCATTTAGGCTGTCTTCCCGATTATACAACATCCCTGTTTCGTCCATCTGCTTGAAAATGGCTCCTGCTTCTTCCACAATACACTGCATAGCCGCGGTATCCCACTCCATAGTCGGATTGTATCTGTAATATACTTCTGCTTCTCCTTTTGCGATTAGACAACCTTTCAAAGAACTTCCCATGGATACAAAATTGGTCAAATTATACTTTTCCATCAAACGATCCATCTCTTCACAACCATGAGAACTACTCATAACCACACGCAAATCTTCGGTACGATCACTGACCGAAAGCTTTGTCACCTTTCCATCTGCTTCCAGGAAAGCTCCCATATCCTTTGCTGCATAATATAATTCCTTTGTTACAGGCACATAGATCACACCTAAGATTGATTTGTGCTTGTATGCCAAAGCAATATTTACAGTAAACTGCCCGTTTCTCTTGATGAACTCTTTTGTTCCATCCAGTGGATCTACCACAAAGCAGTAATCCTTTTCCAAACGATCCAAGCTGTCTTTTTCTTCCTCGGAAAGAATGGCACATTCTGGAAATTCTTTTTTGAGGCATGCCACAATAATTGCATTTGCAGCCTTATCTGCCGCTGTCAATGGCATATCCCCTTCCTTGTACTCTACCTGCATATCTTCGCAAGAATTGTACACATCCATAATCGCCTCTCCAGCCTCAATCGAAACCTTTTTTACTACATCCAAAACTTTATTTAAATCCATCTTTCTTCTCCTTTTCTCTTGTCAAACCAATCTTTCTACATGAAAATCATTCAAAAAATGTCTCCATTCCCACTTCTAATTACACTTTTTCCCATTTTTCTCTATATTTACTTATTTCAGAAAAAAAAGCATGTTATTGAAAAATTCCTTTAAGTGCCAAATGCTACTTTTGTATCTATTTTACCAGCTTAGAACTTCATATCCCTCTTCTGTAACCAGAACCATCACTTCCCACTGTGCAGATGGAAGTCCATCGTCCGTATAAACCTCCCAGCCGTTTTCCTGGTCTGTGAAAATTTCTACACCACCCATGTTGACCATAGGCTCAATTGTAAAGATCATGCCTGGCACCATCAACATATCCGTTCCTCTTCTGGTGTTGTAACCAACCCAAGGCTCCTCATGAAACTCCAATCCAATACCATGTCCTCCGATTTCCCGAACCACGGTATATCCATTGGCATAAGCATGGTCGTGGACAGCCTGTCCCATGTCCCCAAGGAAGCCCCATGGCTTTACCTGTTCCAGACCTTTCTCAATGCATTCTTTTGTAACCTGTACTAACTTTTTCTTCTCCTCACTCACTTCCCCAATGCAGAACATACGGGAAGAATCGGAAAAATATCCGTTTAATATGGTAGAACAATCTACATTTATAATATCTCCGGATTTTAACACAACATCTTCTGATGGAAAACCATGACAAACCTGATCATTCAAAGATGTACATACGCTATATGGATAACCTTCATAATTTAATGGTGCAGGTATTCCCCCCATCTGTGTTGTCATATCGTAGACGATCTTATCAATCTCCGCAGTTGTCATACCTTCATGAATATTTTTTTCAATATAATCCAAAACAGCTACATTGATCTTGGCACTCTCCTTGATCTTGTCAATCTGATTCGCATTTTTAATAATGTCCCTTGAAGGCACAATGTGTCCTTTTGCCGCATAATCTGCAATCTTGTTATCAAATTGCAAGTGGCAGGATTTGTACTTTCTTCCGCTCTGACACCAACAGGGATCATTTCTACCAACTTTCCATTCCATTCTTCATCCTCCTTATGGTCTATAAAAATCCTTTCATGGCCTTTTTTCACACTGATTCAAGTATATAAAAGCACTGTGCTTTTGTCAAACGCAATCCAAATGTTTCTCTTCGTTCTATTCGTTACTATTCTGATTTCTGTGCACTTTTTCCAGTACTTTATTGACTTTTTCGATTTAGAATAGTACCATAATTTTGGAGTTTTTGAGGGGTTCTATCTGGTGCTGTTTCTACGAAATAAATACACCATCAAACCAATCCCAAAGACAATTCATAAGATAAGGAGAGTATTTATGGAAAACAATTTTAATACACCTGCCCAGGTTATAGACAGCAGTATCAATGGACAGGTTACAAAGGCAAATCTGCCTTTAGGCAAGATGATCTTACTAGGAATTTTAGCAGGTGCTTTCATTGCAATCGGTGGTGCTGCCAGTAATGTAGCAGTACATAACATACCAAATGTGGGGCTGGCCCGTACTCTTGCAGGTGCCATCTTCCCAGTTGGACTTATGTTAGTTGTCCTTGTTGGTGGAGAATTATTTACAGGGAATTGCCTCATGTTAATGGCACTAATGGATAAGAAAATTTCAGTGTCATCCATGATTCGCAACTTAGTTGTTGTATATTTCAGTAACTTAGTTGGTGCATTAATTATTGATATTTTATTATTTTACTCCGGCCAGTTTAATTACACAGACGGAGGATTAGGTGCTTATACAATCAAGGTTGCCCTTGGAAAAACAACCATTGCACCTGTGGCTGCTATTACCAGTGCGATTTTATGTAATATTCTTGTTTGCCTTGCCATTCTTATGGCCTCAGCTGCAAAGGATGTAACTGGTAAAATATTAGCCATCTTTTTCCCAATTTGGGCGTTTGTTATCTGTGGTTTTGAGCATTGCGTGGCAAATATGTTCTACATTCCAGCGGGAATGCTTGCAGCTACCAACTCAACTTATGTTGCGAAGGCACAGGAATTATACGGTATTACAGATGCACAAATTCAATCTCTGCTTTCACCAAAAAGTTTTATCTGTTTTTCTTATGTTACATTAGGAAATATTCTTGGTGGAATGATTTTTGTAGGCGCAATCTGCTATGCCATTCATAAAACAAACTGGAAGAAAAAATAATGCTAAGGACACGGTTTCGTGTCCTTAGCATTATTTTTTTATTCTGGCATTTCAGGAATAGTAATAGTTCAGCCGGGGGCCTGTCCTGTTACGGCTCACAGCAAACTTACGCATGCAAATTGCTGTGAGCCACACTTAATTTACACTTTTATAGGTCCTTGCACAGCATTGTGTGTAAGGAATATCTGAACTGTTACCAGGAATGTGCCAGACACCCTTTTATCAGTTGCATATTTTCTCATTTTCCTGTATAATGTAGGAAGTTGTTATACAAAGAATGAAAATGATGCAACCGATTACGATGGAGTAATGTACTTTTCACCTGTAATCGGTTTTTTCTTTGAAAGTATATGAATGGGCTTGTAACAGTTCAGCCGGGGGCTGTCCTGTTACGATGGCTTGTTTCAACAAACATAAACTTTGTATCTGTACCCCTTTCCTTCTTGTATAAGTGGGTACGCCTAATTCAATACACAAACAAAAGGAGGAATTATCATGTTAGACAAAATTATGGATATTAGTGATAACGAAGAATTAATAAAAAATGTGGATTCATTAGAACTTGAATTAATGAATAATCATCGTATTGATCCATCCTTATATGAGACCTTTGATGTAAAGCGTGGTCTTAGAGATAAAAACGGAAAAGGTGTACTAACCGGATTAACAGAAATATCCGATGTATGTGCCTTTAAAACCGTAGATGGAGAACAGGTTCCTATTGATGGAGAATTGTACTATCAGGGAATCAATGTGATTGATCTGGTAAAAGGACTGGAAAACCGCCGCTATGGATTTGAGGAAACCACCTACCTTCTTCTCTTTGGAAAACTTCCTACAGAAAAAGAACTGGAACTGTTTTTACAGGTTATGTTTGAATTACAAAACCTCGGGGGACGATTCGTTCGTGATGTTATTATGAAAGCATCAAATCCAAACATTATGAATGCCATGCAACGCTGTATTTTAACCCTTTACAGTTACGATTCTGATCCGGATGGTATCGAACCAAGAAATGTATTTCGCCAATCGTTGGAATTAATTAATAAGTTACCATTAATTGCAGTATATTCCTATCATTCTTACCGTCATTTCCGAAAAGGGGAAACTTTGTTAATTCGTAATCCACAAAAAGGACTATCCCTTGCAGAAAATATTTTGTTAATGCTTCGTCCCGATGGAAAATACACAGAATTAGAAGCAAAGGTACTGGATGTTGCCTTAATTCTTCACGCAGAACATGGTGGAGGAAACAATTCCACCTTCACTACACATGTAGTAACATCTTCCGGAACCGATACGTACTCCTCTTTGGCAGCTTCTATTGGTTCCCTAAAGGGTCCCCGCCACGGTGGTGCCAATCTGAAAGTTCAGCAAATGTTTGATGATATTAAAGCCCATATCGAAGATTGGAGCGATGAAGGAGAGATTGCCCAATACCTGGAAAAGATTTTAAACAAAGAAGCTTTTGATCATTCCGGCTTGATTTATGGAATGGGACATGCTGTATACACCCTGTCTGATCCAAGAGAAGTCATCTTAAAAGAGTACGCCAGAAAACTTGCATCGGAAAAGGGGTTGTCACATGAATTTGATTTCTACGACAGAATCGAACACATTGCCAGTGAACTAATTATGAAACGTCGTAAAGTAATTAAAAATGTATGTGCAAATGTAGATTTCTACAGTGGTTTTGTATATACCATGCTTGGAATCCCAACGGAACTATTTACTCCATTCTTTGCCATTGCCAGAATTTCCGGATGGAGCGCACATCGCTTGGAAGAGCTTTTGAATGCCAATAAAATCATTCGTCCTGCATATAAATATGTAGGATATCATACGGAATATATACCAATTTCTGAACGATAAGAAGGTTCGGAAGCATTATACTCATAGAATTTTGGGTACTTGTTACGGTTCACAGATATATGAACCGTAACAAGTACTTCCAGTTTCCTATATAAAAAATACAGGCTTGCCTTTCACATGGCAAGCCTGTATTTTTTTATTATTGATTTGCATTTCGATACTGGGTTGGAGTCATATCAAATTCCTTTTTAAACACCCGGATAAAATGTTCTACATTTGGATATCCAACTGCAAAAGAAATATTCTCTACTGTCATATTTCCATTCTTAAGTAATGTCTTTGCTTTCTTTAAGCGAATGTGTGCCACATGTGCACCAAAGGTCTTGCCAGACTTATCTTTGATGTACTTTGAAATATATGGAGTGGATAAATGGAACTCTTCTGCCATACTCTCTAAAGTAACCGTCTGATAATTGTTCTGCATATAGTTGATCATTTGCATCAAACGATCGTCCTTTGCGTCATCTGTATTCTGAATCTGTGGTAATTTATTTACTGCTACTACTAAAGCGTGGATAGACGCTTTAATAATATCTTCGTCTATTCCAGCTCCCCAGTACTGTATTCCTTCACAATTCAGTCCTACGTAAGCCATAGCCTTGGAAGAAGAACCGGTAGATAACGCATGTTCTTCATATGCCATCAGTTCATAACTGATTCCAAAATACTGTTTGATGGTGTTACTTACCGCATCCAATCGTCCATTTCCATTGGCATCCACAATGGTCTTCTTCTCGCCCCGTACAATGGTCGCCTCAGCCATAATTCCATTATCCTGCTTAAAATGACACTCCGAAATATCAAAGTTCGGTGTATAATGTAAGAAATTGTCTTCAAATATTTCATATACCCACTGTGGCGATAATTCCTTATGTTCCTCGTCGGATACTTGTTTTACGGTATATCCTACTGTCTCACGCATTTTGTCAGGAATATTGATTGAGAAGTTTTCCTTTAAGATATACGCAATTCCACCTTTTCCAGACTGGCTATTAATACGGATTACGTCTGCATCATAAGTTCTTCCCACATCTACCGGATCGATTGGTAAGTATGGTACGGTCCATTTCTCCGACTGTTTCTCTTCTCTTATTGCCATTCCCTTTGCAATGGCATCCTGATGAGAACCGGAAAATGCAGAGAATACTAAATCTCCGGCATAAGGCTGTCTCTCATGTACCTTCATACCAGTGACTCTTTCATATAATTGACGGATTTCAGGCATATTTCCAAACTCTAACTGTGGGTCCACCCCATGGGAATACATATTCATGGCAATGGTGATAATATCCACATTACCTGTTCTCTCACCATTTCCAAATAAGGTACCTTCGATTCGGTCTGCACCGGCTAACAATCCCAGCTCTGCATCTGCCACTCCACATCCTCGGTCATTGTGTGGATGTAAACTTAAGATCACATTCTCTCTATACTTGAAATTCTTACTTAAATACGCAATCTGTGAAGCAAATATATGTGGCATGGCAGTCTCTACCGTAGCCGGAATGTTGATAATGGCCTTTCTGTCCGGAGTTGGCTGCCATACTTCCAACACTGCATTACATACCTCTAATGCATATTCTACTTCTGTTCCGTGGAAACTTTCCGGACTATACTCAAAGGAGAAGTCTCCCTCTGTCTCGTCTGCAAGCTTCTTTAATAACTTTGCACCATCAATAGCAAGCTGCTTAATCTGTTCCTTGTCTTTCTTAAATACTTGCTCTCTCTGTGCAACTGAGGTAGAATTATACAAATGAATCACCGCATGTGGTGCGCCCTTTACCGCCTCAAAGGTTCTCTTGATAATATGTTCTCTTGCCTGAGTTAATACC
This sequence comes from Lachnospiraceae bacterium, assembly GCA_045124315.1. Lineage (GTDB taxonomy): Bacteria > Bacillota > Clostridia > Lachnospirales > Lachnospiraceae > CAG-411. The sequence continues at coordinate 27,045 of JBGVLO010000174.1, read as the reverse complement.
TGTACGGTTACATCATCCGGAATCATATCTCTTTCAATCAATGCACGCATGAAATCAAATTCCGTCTCAGACGCTGCTGGGAATCCTACTTCAATTTCCTTAAATCCAATATCTACTAACAACTGGAAAAATTCGATTTTTTCTTCTAATCCCATTGGCTCAATTAATGCCTGGTTACCATCACGCAGATCCACAGAACACCAAATTGGTGCCTTTTCAATACAATCCTTCTTGGCCCACTCTAAATCTAACACAGGTGGCATAAAATATTGTTTCATATACTTTTCTGAATTCTTCATAGTATCACCCTTACTTTCTACTTTTCCTTAATAAATGGTAACAGTTCAACCGGGGTCCTTCATAATGTTCCAGAATCCCCCAATACATAAGAAGGCAACTCTATTCTAGTGCCTATATAACAAAACGATCAAGTACTGGTATCATTATATTAAATTTCATCAATTATTATGATTATATTTTATCACACTCAATCTTGTATTAAAATGATTATTTTTAATCAATTTAACTGATATATTTTATCCAATCATCCTATTATCCTTCAAATGTATTTTACACTTGTTCCTTTTCTTTACCATAAAAGCTACTGACAACACTTTCACAGTAAACAAAAATGGCCGCTATTATAAATCCATAACAACGACCATATTCTCTCCATTTTAATTTCACTTATAATATTTCACAATCTGTAAACTACAATGTATGATCCGTAACCGTTCAAAATAACCGAATACTGTTACGTTCCATTAGTTTACAAACGAATGGGAAGTACCACCCTGGGATACCTTCCATGTATATGTTGCACCTGATTCCTGCATTGCCCCATTATAGCTAAATTTTGAAACAACAAATGCATAATAATTATTTCCTTTTATTTTATTTCCCTTGAATTTCTTCAGGGTATAACTTGTCTTTCCTTTTTTCACAGAAGCTACTTTTTTATAAGAACTGCGAGTACTAGAACCATCATGGGCCACATAGATATCATAGCTCTTTGCATCCGCCTGTTTTTCCCACTTAATTTTTAGACCGGTTACTTTCTTCTTCTTAAGCTTTGTTTTACACAATTTAACAGATGAAATCCATGGTTGCTCATATACTAAGCATTCACTATAATCCCCGTATGAGGTCTGGTTATTTTCAATCTGATATGCACGCACCTTAAATATATACATATGATTGGCTTTTACTCCAATGTTTACCGTTCTTGTAATGGCATTGGTAATCTTCTCGCTCTTGACTTTTTTCCCTGATAAGGTTGTTAATTCCCATTCATAACCATTTGCTCCAAACTGTGCTTGCCACTCTAACTCAGATGTCTGATTAAGATGAAAGAAATTATTTAACTTCAAATCCAAAATTTCGCCAACCATGGTGCGTGCACCATTCAAACTGGCAGAAGCATTTCCTCTTTCATTTATCGCATCCACTTTAATGTTATAGCTCGCTCCAGCCTTTAAACCAGTGATTGTAAACTCAGTTCCCGTACACTCAGCTTCCACCTGTGTCACATTAGAAGTAGTATTTTCCGGATTACAGTATACTTTATATTTCGTGGCATTCTCTGCTGTCCATGTAATGGTAAGACTATCCTTTGTCTTACTCTTAACAGTGATATCCTTAATCTGCGGATTTGGCATAACCGTTGGTTTTACCGTAGGTGCTACAGTACTGCCAGCTGGCGTGCTAGTCGATGGAGTAGCGGTTCCTACAGGTCCCCTTGTGTTTACTGGTGCAGTTGTTCTTGAGGGATTATAGGTAACCAAACCAACTGGTGCGGTTGTTCTCGATGGATTATAGGTAACCGAACCAACCGGTGTAGCTGTACTATTAAAATCCTCTTCGTCCTCATCAAAACTAAAATTTGCTGTAGCCGTTGCCATAACAGGTGGTCTTGTTGCAATTAATTTTGCATCCTTTGCGCTAACCTTACACTGTTCTGCTTCAAACAATGCCGGTAACAGAACTCCTGCCAAAACACAGATTCCAAAAATACTTTTTCCAAATTTATTCATTTTCTGCTTCTCCTTATTACTTTACAGCGTGATTTCTATATACAATAAATCCAATCTTAACTTATCATATGCAGAAGTATTCTATTCTCACGTTCCTTTTTTCAATTGGAACTTACCGTTACACAACAGGTACTTTGTTCATTACTGTGCCCAACACCTGACATCCACTTCTATGTAACTGTTCGGTACCCTTCTTTGCGATCTCCATCGGTACTTTTTTGTAATCCACTACAACAATGGTTCCGTCACACATACTTGCAACTTCCACCCCATCGTAACACAACTCAAGAGAAGGAGTGTCTACACATACATAATCATAATCTTCTCTCAACTGCCCCAGTATTTCTTCCATCTTACTACTTCCAAGATATGGTCTCGCACATTCTTTTGCCACTCCGGCATAAATAACATCTACATTCTCATTGAGCTTATTCTTAATCTCACTATAGGAAGCCTTTCCCTCTATATAATCTGCTAAACCTTTTCCTGTCTTTTCCTTTCCCATGTAAGTTCCAAGTCCACTGACTCTCAGATCTGCTTCCACCACTACAACCTGTTCTCCAGCTGACGCCAAAGCTTGTGCAGTTTCAACCGCTACCTTTGTAGTACCTGACTGACTTTTAAAACTTGTAAATGCGATAATCCTCGCTTCGGGATATTGTAACTGAATATTTGCTCTTACGCTCATAAACGCTTCTTTCATGCTTTCTTCTGAAACACTTTTATTCTTTTTCTTAGCCATATTTCTCTTCCTCTTCTATTTCCATGCCAACTGCTGATTTGCTACTATTTTCTTTTGAACTTGCCCTTCCAAACTCCTGCGTATCTTACTCCTGGTTTGGAATGCTTCCTAAGTTAGTAAGCTGTAAGTAGCGTCTCACTTCCTCTTCGCTCTTAATACGATCATCCAGAATATAGGCTATAACCAGGATAAAGATGCAAACAGCAACTCCACACACACCTGCCATTACACTATTCTTCACAATATTACGGTTAACCGGAGCTTCTTCGATCATTCCATCCTCCACAATAACCGGCTTATTCGTTTCCAAGACAGTACTGATTTCCTCCACTGCCACATTGGCCAATGTATCTGTAATTTTCTTTGCCAATTCCGGATCTTCATTTGTAACCGTAATCGTCATCACACGGGAACTCGATAATGTACCCACGGAAATTGCACTCTCAAGTTCTTTTGCATCCATATCCAGCTCGCACTCATCGATTACCTCTTCCAAAACCGGTACGGTAGTTAACAATTCCGCATAGTCCGTAGTCAACTGGCTTCCTAACTGCAACGATGTCAAAGATGCAATGGTGGAAGATGCACTATTACCGGACACATACAACTTACTGGTGGATTCATACAATGGAGTAATCAATAAATAGGTGCAAACTCCACCAAGTATTAATGCAATCACGCCAGTTGCTACCATCTGCCATAAATTCTTCAGCAAATATTTTAAAATCTCTTTTAAATCAATTTCAATTTCTTCCTGTTGTATCTGTGTCGATACATCCTGCATCTGTTGTTCCATATCTGACAACATCCTCCCTTTTCTATCTTACTTTCTTTTTTTTATCATGATTGCCACAACAAGTGCAGCAACTACAAACAGAACTGCCACCAGACCATACTTAAAAGGCTTTGATACGGTTGATTTGTTCTGTACGGTTTCCTTCTGTTCAGAATGTACTTCTGCTTTTTCTGTTTTCTCTTGACCAATCTGGCTGGATACCTCTTCTCCTTCATCTTTCTCTTCATCTGATGAAGCATCTGCGGTCTCTGTTCTATTGTTCTTCGTATTGCCTAACCGTCGATCAAACACCGTCTCTTTCTTGACTTCCTCTGTATCCTCTGACTGGTTCTTTCCATAAACGAAATCCTTCATAACCTGCCATATGTCAAAGCCATCTGCAACTTGTTCCACATCTTTGGAAGGTTCTTCCTCCTGTGCCGATTCCTCTTCTTTTCCGTGGGCAGCATCTTTTTCATTTTTTCCTTCTCCTGCTTTGTCAGAATTTGTTTCCTGCTCTGTCTGTTCTGAGGAAGGCTTCTCTGGTTTATTCTGGTCACTTTCCTCTGTCTTCTCTTCTGCTTTTCTGACCTTAACAAGATATCCTTCTTTCACACCTCTTCCAATGCTTCCATTTACCTGTGAAATACAAGAATCTCTCTGACTATCCGACAAATCGATTCCATCCTGCTCCAAATATGCCTGCAAGGCAGCTAAATAGGTAACATCCACTTTATAGACATACCCTTCATAAGTATACTCTCCACTAAGTGACGAAATCACCGCCTGCTCATTTTCATTGAGCGCAGCTCCTGCAAAAATCTGCTGTCCGCCCAGCAGTGAAGCAATAATAATACTTGCGGCCAGTATTCTCTTTCTCCTGATTCTTTTTTTCACCTTTTCCCTACCTCTTTCTTTCCAAGCAATCATTCAGCCAAAGGCCGTACGATACTATTCTACAAATAACTATACCAAAACCAATTGAAAAGCACATAGGTAACTTACATTTCCTACTCCTGTGGGTTCAGACCTTTTGACCCTAGTATCCTTTTAATGTAAGTTGCATATATGTTTTTTTATCCTTCTGGTTCTTTCATTTTACAAAAAGAAATACTTTTCTTTTTCCATTCATTCGCTCTTACAAACCGATATCCCCCCTCCGCAATCCAGCGAAGGGAGGATATCATAATTTACATATTTAATTATCGTTTCGATACGAAATTACTTAAACCAAACATTTAATTTCTTATCTTTAACTAACTTAAGAATACCAACGGTATTTTTGTCTTCTTTTACGTCATATAATTTTACCAATACACCATTATATGCAATAGTTCCATTTGTAGGATCCACTGTAATTTCTACCACTTCACTAGCATCTCCGTTTACGGCTGTAGCTGTAACAGCAACTGTTGTTGCTACATTTGCTTTCTTAATAGCCTTTAACTGTGCTGCAGAAATTGCACATTTTGTTGTCACATCAGCATCTGTATCCTGGTAGAATAAAGTAACACCGTTTTCCTTAATGTTTGCCACATTAAAATCATTTGTTTCAATATAGTCAACCTTTGCATCATCATCATAGAATGTAAGAGAAGCAACTTTATCTGCTGAAGCCTCTACTGTAACTTTACCAGACTTCTCGCCTGTCTTTTCAACAGTAAAGTTCATGCCATCAACAGTCATTCCATCTTTCTTTAATGTAACAGATGCCTCTGTACTTACCTTAGCAGCTGTTACATCTGCCAAATAAGTATCCTTATAGTAAGAAAGTGTATCACCTGGTTTTACATCAGCTGCCTTAACAGAATATTTAACAAAATCACCATTTGTCATAACTGCTACAAGATGAAGCCACTCTTCTCCTGCAGTTTCATCGTAAGTATATTCCTTCTCAGCCTTTACTGCTGCTGCTGTTGCAGGGTCTGCTGATGTTGTAGGTGCTGTTGTTGCTGCTCCTGTTGTAGGTGCTGCTGTTGCTGCTCCTGTTGTAGGCTCTGCTGATATTGCTGGTGTTGTTGATACTTCTGGTGTTGCTGATGTATCAACTCCAGGTGTTGCTGTTTCTCCAGGTGTTGCTGTTGTATCAGTTCCTGGTGCTGCTGTTGTATCAGCTGTTGGTGCTGCTGTTGTATTAGCTGTTGGTGCTGTTGTTTTTCCAGCGCCTGGTGCTGTTGCTGCTGGTGTTGTTGCTACTGCTGGTGCTGTTGTTACTGTTGCTGCTGGTGCTGCAACTACTGTGATTGCGCAAGTAGCTTTCTTCTTAGAACCATCTGCTGCTGTAACAGTAATCTTAGCTGTACCTGCTGCTACACCTGTAACCTTACCCTTAGCTGTAACCTTAGCAATCTTCTTATTACTTGTCTTATATGTAACAGCCTTGCTTGCATTCTTAGGTGTTACAGACTTAACCTTAACATCTGTTGTTGCTCCAACATTGATTGTTGCTGTCTTCTTGTTAAGTGTAAGCTTCTTAACTGGGTTCTTAACTGCAACCTTTACTTTCTTAGTTACGGATTTCTTCTTGTAAGTAAGCTTAACAACTACTGTTGTCTTACCAACCTTCTTACCTGTAACAACACCCTTCTTAGTTACGGTTGCTACCTTCTTGTTCTTAGAAGTGAATTTCTTCTTAAGACCCTTTGTAGGTACCTTTGTTACTTTGATTGTAACCTTCTTACCTTTACCTACTGTAATGCTCTTTGTTACCGTTGCCTTCTTAAGATTCTTTACAGCAGCGGATGCTGTGTTGTCAAACACTGCTACTGATGTTACTGCCATGACTGCAGCCATTCCCATAGCCATAGCTTTTTTTGTGAAAAGTTTGTTAATCATACTTCTTCCCCTTTCTGCACTCTCTGTGCTCTCATAGAAATAATTTTGTTGCATTTATTTTAATGTTAGCACAAACACTTTCGTCCTAACACCAATGCCTTATTTACATCTTTTTACATTTTGTACGGATATCCTTTTATTCTATCTAGTCTTTTTCATGTTTCTTGAAGCTCATCCATACTCATCACTTTTCATGATGTAAAATCCTAGGTATAATGATATGCTATCTCATCCATTTTGTCAAGTCTAATCCAAATTCTTTGTCATTTTCTCTGTATATCTATAAAATTTCAATGAATTATTCAGCAAAATACACATTTTGAACTAGACTATCCTCAGAAACTGCATATAATGTACCGGAATAATTGTCCATATCTGTCACGACCAATTCCATCTTCATATTTCTATCCATATTCATAATTACTTTCATCTGGAACAAATACATTTTTGTATCGGCTTCCTTGTTTTCCTTGGAGATCAATTCTCCTTCCCCATTGTATATACTCATGGAATAGGCAATGGTTTCCACCTTGTCTTTTGCATAATCCTTCATATTCTGAACCGGAATCTCATACTCTACTCTTGTTCCATCTGTATATTCCACATGTACAACCGGATCCGCCATGCCTTCACTGTATACAAAAGCCTTGGACGCAGATGCATTCACGGATGGCGTCTCTTCCGGAACCGGAGACTGGGTCACAGTTTCGGAAGGTTCTGGGCTGCCGGTTCCTTCCTCTCCACTGGTGGCTGTAGGTTCCGGTGTCTGTCCGGACACAGCCCCTGTCCCAGAATTTGTTCCCAAAGCTCCACCATTGGCATTAGAAGAGGAATTCTCCCCCCCAGCAGTTGGTACAGAGGTCTGAGTGGAGGGTGCTGTTGTTGTTCCAGCACTTGGTGCTGCCGTTGCATTTTGGGAAGGTGCCGGAGTCTCAGCTGCAACAGGCATTCCCGGCGTATTCGGAGCACTATCCTTGCCTTCCGTTCCTACATGCTCGGAACCCTTCACCACACGAACCACACAGTTCTTCTTTAACTTTTGTTTCTTATAGGACAGCTTCACCTTAATTGTGACCGTTCCTTCCTTAAGTGCCGTTACTTTTCCTTTTTTGGAAACTTTTGCAATGGAAGGATCCACGGAACGATAGGTACACTTTGTCTTCCCAGGAACCTTCTTAATTATAATATTCTTCTTTGTACCTTCTACCATTGTAAGATTCGCTGATACCTTCGCCTTCTTAAGATTTCCATAAGTAGCTGCAAAGGAGACGCCTGTCCGCCCAGCACTCACCACAATGATAGACAGTGCCACTGCACCGGCAATCTTTCTAACTTCTTTCTTCATTCTAACACATTCCCTCTATTTTCATTACTATTCAAACTATTCTCATCCATTTTCCAACAAATTTTTGTCATTTTTATGTCCTTTTTATTACTTTTGCGTAACTGTTCAGAGGGTGCAACTGAGTATGTGCAACTTGTACAGTTGTGCTCGCGGATAAGGTACAAGTTGCACATACTCAGGTATAGCCGATAAGGTTGTAATGAGTACACATTGAACACTTGGCGAAGTCTTTTTGAGCCTAGTGTGAAAGCGCACACCGTGAAATGTCCAGCCATAAACAATATTTTTTAGTCATTATGTATATCTGGCATTTTACGAATTGCTCCCTCTGAATAATTACACCAGAAAAAAACAGGCTGTTTTTCCAAACAAAACCTGTTTTTCCTGTTTATCTTCCAAGCACGCCGCTTCCCACACAAATAGCTGCCACCAGCTGTATGATCAGAATAGCCGGCATTCCTAACATAAAACTTTTGTGTTTTGTTTTGTGTCGAAAGAAATGCATTCCATACAACGCACCTACACTTCCACCCATAATGGCAGAACCAAAAAGTGTCCGCTCCTGAATACGCCATTTGTGGTGTTTGGCTTTACTCTTATCAATACCCATTAAAGCAAAAGCAAGAATATTCACAAGAACCAAGTATAGTATACCTATTTTCCAAACAATACTCATGATTTACGCTTCCTCTTCCTCTGATAGCGCAACGGCAATTCCTAATTCCTGCAATTGCTTTTCATCTACCACATTCGGTGCTTCCGACATTAGACAAGAAGCGTCTTTCATCTTAGGGAAGGCAATCACATCTCGGATGCTGTCCATCTTGGCCATAAGCATTACCAGACGATCCAGTCCATATGCCAATCCTGCATGTGGTGGCACTCCATATTTAAATGCATTTAATAAGAAGCCAAACTGACTGTATGCCTGCTCTTTTGTAAATCCAAGTGCCTCGAACATTCTCTCCTGCACATCGTTCTGATGAATACGAACCGATCCTCCTCCAATTTCGGTACCATTCAATACAATGTCATATGCCTTTGCACGGACTCTGCCAGGATCTGTTTCCAAAAACTCTAAATCTTCTTCCATTGGCATGGTAAATGGATGGTGCATTGCAGTGTATCGATTTTCCTCTTCTGACCACTCTAACAATGGGAATTCTGTTACCCAAAGGAATTTGTACTCTGACTTGTCCAACAAATCCATCTGCTCAGCCAAATGCAAACGAAGAGCTCCAAGCACATCCCAAACCACCTTATTCTTATCTGCCGCAAACAACAATAAATCACCATTCTGACCATCCATTGCTGCAATCAAGGCGGACATTTCTTCCTCTTTCATAAATTTTGCGAAGGATGATTTTACGGTTCCATCTTCCTGTATGGCAATATACGCCAATCCTTTTGCACCATATCCCTTTGCATAGTCTACTAATGCATCAATTTTCTTTCTTGGCATCTGTCCCTGTCCTTTGGCATTGATACCGCATACCGTTCCACCATTTTCAATGGCACCCTTGAATACAACAAATTCGCAATCCTTTACTACATCTGTTACATTGGTTAATTCCATACCAAAACGGATATCCGGTTTATCCGAGCCAAAACGATCCATGGCTTCCTGCCATGTCATTCTCTGAATTGGCAATGAAATCTCTACACCTATTGTCTCTTTAAAAATTTTCTGTAACAATCGCTCGTTTACATCGATTACATCATCCACATCTACGAAGGATAATTCCATATCCATCTGGGTAAACTCCGGCTGTCGATCTGCACGCAAATCCTCATCACGGAAACAGCGGGCAATCTGGAAATAACGATCGTATCCCGAACACATCAACAACTGCTTAAAGATCTGTGGTGACTGTGGTAACGCATAAAAATTTCCCGGATGCACACGACTCGGCACAAGATAGTCTCTTGCACCTTCCGGTGTACTCTTATTTAAAATTGGTGTCTCAATTTCCAAAAATCCCTCTTCTGCCAAAAATTGACGTGTCAAGGTAGATACTTTACTTCTAAGAATCAAATTCTTCTGTAAATCCGGTCTTCTCAGATCTAAGTATCTGTATTTCAAACGCAATTCCTCTTTTGTCTTGCTGTCTTCCTCAATTGGGAAAGGTGGTGTCTCAGACTCGGATAATACACGCACAGAAAGGGCTCTTACCTCAATCTCTCCTGTAGCCAAATTCTTGTTGATTCCACCTTCTCTTGCACATACCTTACCAGTTACTGCAATTACAAATTCGCTTCTCATTTTTTCTGCCTTTGCGAAGCTCTCACTTCCACATTCGCTCTCTTCAAAAATCACCTGCAATAATCCGGAACGGTCTCTCATATCCACAAAAATGATTCCACCTTTGTTTCTCTGTTTCTGAACCCATCCCATGACCGTTACTTCTCTTCCAACATCTGCTTTTGATAATTCTGCACAACGACAGGTTCTGTGCAATCCACTCATTGATTCTGCCATTTTTTTCCTCCTAAATCTTCATCCCTTAATTTTCGTTACTATTCAAATGTCAATGTCATGATACCAGGGTCAAAAGGTCTGAACCCACATGAGCTTGCTCATAAGTGGGCGAATGACCTTGGGACCCACCAAACATGAGGAAGTAGCGATTTACACAGTAAATCAGCGAATTCCGAATGTTTGTAGAATTGCGAGAGCTGTTAGCAGCGTAGCAATTCGTAGGTATCATTGGGGTCAAAATACCTTTTGCCCCCAGCATCATGACATCGATTCAATCCTTAGTCTAAGAAAAGACCAGCGATCTCATCCAAAGCTACTTCCTTCTGTTCGTGTGTCTCCATATTCTTAATAGTAGCAATTCCTTTTTCCAGTTCATCTGTTCCCAGTACAACCGTATTCTTTGCTCCAATTTTATTTGCATACTTCATCTGTGCTTTCACACTACGATCCATGTAATCTGTCTCAGCAACAACTCCTGCCAAACGCAACTGATTTACCAACTGATACGCTTTCGCTCTTGCTTCCTTACCTAAAATTCCAACATACAATTCTGGTGCTGGTGCCTTTTCAAGTTCAATTCCTTCTTTTTCCAAGAAGTAAAGAATTCGTTCAATTCCCATTCCAAATCCTACAGATGGGATATCCTGTTTTCCATCAATTTCATGAATCAGATTATCATATCTTCCGCCACCACAAAGGGTAAATCCATCGGAATTTACAAATTCAAATACGGTCTTTGTGTAGTAATCCAATCCACGTACAATACCGGTATCAATCTCATATGGAATATTTAACTGAGTCAATAAACTCTGCAACTCTTCAAAATGTTCCTTGCATTCCTCATCCAGATAATCAATGGTGCGAGGTGCATTGGCAACGATTTCCTTGCATTCTGGAACCTTACAGTCAATTACACGCAACGGGTTCTTTTGCATTCTCTCTTTACAAGTAGCACATAGCTTGTCCTCGTGCTTCTTAAGGTAAGACAAAAGGGCATCGTTATAAGTTTTACGACAGCGAGAGCAACCAATACTGTTGATATGAAGTTTTGCATCCTGTAATCCCAACTTACGAATAAAGGTTGTGATCAAAGTGATCAACTCTACTTCTGCCAAAGGACTCTTGGAGCCTACAAATTCAACACCAAATTGGTGATGTTGTCTTAATCTTCCACTTTGTGGCTTCTCATAACGAAAAGCAGGTGTAACATAAAACATTTTCGTTGGCTGACTCTCTGCATACATACTATTCTCCAAATATGCGCGCATAGCCCCAGCAGTACCTTCCGGTTTCAAAGAAATGCTACGATCTCCTTTGTCGGTAAAGGTATACATTTCTTTCTGCACTACATCTGTAGTCTCTCCAACTCCTCGTTGAAACAACTCTGTGTGCTCAAATACAGGAGTAATCACTTCTTTGATGTTATATACCTTACATAACTCTCTTGCCATCTTCTCCAAGACAGTTCTCTGCTGCATGCTTTCTCCATACCAATCCTGGGTACCCTTTGGTCTCTGTGTAATCACTTTTAGTTCCTCCATTTCTTATCTATGTATACGAACGGCTTTGCTGTTCTGTATTTTTCAACTCTTCTTCACCTACGAAATATCCTTTTCTACATAAGTCTGTTGCGGGTTCAGGCCTATTATAGTTTCAGACCTTTTGACCCTGGTATTATTATATACCTATAATAATTCATTTCCAAGTAAATCTGACTCAAACATGGTTGTTCTTATTTTTTCAGAAATTCGCTCATATTCTTCCTGATTGCACACGGTTTCAAACTGTTCCGAATGCATCACCTTCAAAAATGCCAAAAAAATCTCAATATCAAAGTTCTTCGTCTCCTCCAACATTACCTCTATGGCTGCTTCCTGATCAAAGGCCGCACGATAACTTCTTTTAGAAGTCAAAGCGGCAAACACATCACAGACATGAAGAATTCTTGCGCCATATGGTATCTGTTTTCCTATCAAATTGTGTGGATACCCACTGCCGTCTGCATTCTCATGATGATGAAATACCGATTCCTGCACAATCTGTGAATAATTCAATCTGCTTAATACATCATGACTATATACTGAATGCATTCGGAAGTACTTCATCTCTTCAACCGCCAAGGAATCCTTTCCGTATAAATAACGGTTCATTTTAATTTTTCCAATGTCATGCAATAATCCTGCTATGGCAATCTCTCTACAAAACGCCTCATCTTCCCCTAACTCACGGGCCAGTAATACGGCAAGATTGCTGACTACAATTCCATGGCTAATTACATCCACCAGTTCTGTCTTGATAGAATCCTCTAACGTCTCTAGTTTACTATAGTCCTGATAATCCATGTCTACCATATTCACACCCCATTTCCGTGCATTGATTCTGTCTCGCACATTTGAAATGCTTCTTTGTGTTCCTGCCAAAACTGTTCTTTTCTTGCTATCATCTCGTCAATTCGAGAAATATAGTCTGTAATACTTTTTACATTTTCCACACGTTCAATCAATTTCTTTCCAGATGGCAACAGAAATTTCGATGATGCACCTGCACCCAAAGCAAGAATGGTTTGTTTCTCTTCCATAATTAATATATTATAGATACATTCTTTTCCACGCTTAGAATACCCAATATTCTCTCTGCTGTCACTGTCTGTTCCTGTAGCATTTTTCTGTCTATACATATAATAAGGTTCATACCCATGACTCTTTGCAAAGCTTTCCATCAAACCTGACATAGATCCGGTTTCGCCCTCTACACCATATACACTTCGTGCAGATTCTTCCCCTTTTCTTTTCCTTCCGTTCTCCTCATTGACCCAATCTACATTAAGACGGGCTGCCCGTTTTAAAACAAGGGAATGGGCTGTCAGACTATCCGGTTCCAATTCTTCTACCTGCTCCAATGTAACCGCTACATCTTCCGGTGTCTCTCCCGGTAATCCTAATATGAGATCCATATTGATATTATCAAATCCCATACTGCGAGCCATCCAATATGCTTCTTTCACCTGTTCTACCGAATGTTCCCTTCCAATCTTTTCCAAAGTCATATCGTTCATAGTCTGTGGATTGATAGAAATCCTCGTAACACCTTCTTCTTTCATTGCTTCCAACTTCTCTTTGGTAATACTATCCGGTCTTCCCGCTTCCACAGTAAATTCCACTACCTGATCCATAGGAAACGCCTGTTTTATCTTACGCAACAATGCCCGCAATTGTTCTGAAGACAGCGTAGTGGGTGTACCACCTCCCACATATACTGTAGATAACTTTGGTTTCCAGCTCTTACTGGCAACATAATCGATCTCCTTATATAATGCCTGCAGATACGCGTCCATTAATTCACCAAAATTCTCCATAGGATAAGATGGAAAGGAACAATAGGCACATCTTGTGGGACAAAACGGGATTCCTATATACAGACTGTACCCATTCTTGTGATCAATTTCCTTTAATATATTCCGTTCTTTTTCTGAAATTGTATAGCCTAGATCAATCTTCTCTTTGGAACAGAAATAGTGTTGTTCCATATATTCTTCAATCTGTTCTTTTGTTTCTCCCATCTCCAACCGTTCCATCAATAATTTGGTAGGTCGGACACCGGTCAGAGTTCCCCACGGCAACTTTTTCCCTGTAGCTTGAGAAAGCACCTGATACAGACTTTTTTTCAAAACATTTTTGTATGCTCTTCTCCCATCTTCTGTCACCAAAAGACGCTTGGAGAGCTTCTTTCCTTCACCATCAAAAGAAACCTCTACATACTCTTTCTCCATGCATACACAAATGGTTATTTCAAATTCTCCCTTACTATTCCCCTCATTCCAATTCACCATCTCAATCTGCACATCCGGGTAAAAAGATTTACACAACCCCTGTACATCATATACGAAATCGTCTTTGGACATCTGAATAGCTATCATATTTTTTCCTTTCCGGCACATAAAAGCTAAGACAAGTTTTCTCTCCTGTTTCCTAAACTCTATGCATAAAGATTATTCTGTTTTTCGTATCCTACTGTTGTGCTGTTTCCATGTCCTGGAAACAACTGTGTATCCTCCGGTAATGTAAAAATCTTCTCATGAATCGACTCTACCAGAACACGCATACTACCGGTAGGAAAATCCGTTCTTCCTACCGATTCATAAAAAATAGTATCTCCACTAAAGGCAGCTTCGTATTCTTTCACATAATAGCACACACCGCCTTCTGTATGTCCCGGTGTATCGATCACACGGAAGGTCACACCTGCCAAGGCAAGTTCCATGCCCTCTTCCACATACTGATCTGCAACAATCGCATAAGGCTTTCCAAACATTTCCGAAAGATTAGTATCGGTATTGCCAAGCAATTGCTTCTCTTTCTTTCCAATATAAATATCTGCTCCATATGCTTTTCGCAACTCTTCTGCTGCCATCATATGATCAAAATGTCCATGGGTCAATAAGATTGCTTCTACGGATAAGTCAAGTTCTGTAATCTTAGACTGAATACGATCTGCCTGAGCTCCTGGATCAATGATCACAGCCTTCCCAGTATTCTCATCGCTGACGATATAGCAATTTGTACTCAATGGACCAACTGTCATTTTATTAATTCTCATATTTTCCTCATTTCATTAATTCGATGTTCTCTCAATATCTATTACACTTTCCACCGCTTTTAGTTTTTGCACTAATACACGCAACTGCTCCACACCATGGGTCTCAAAACCAATGGTAATAGTTGCGGTTCCTTTCTTACTGGTACGTACATTCATAGACTTAATGTCGATTTTATTCTCTGTAAAAATACGGGAAATATCGGTAAGTACACCTGTGCGATTGTTGGCATAAATTGCAATCTCTGTATCGTAAAGTTCTGCGGTAACTTCCTTACTCCCCCACTCAGCTTCAATCATTCGCTCCCTGTCTTCTTCCGGCAAGTTTAACACATTCACACAGTCTGTTCTATGAATGGATACACCTCTTCCTCTCGTAACAAATCCTATGATTTCATCACCGGGAACCGGACTACAACACTTAGAAAAACGAACTGCCACATCATTTAAGCCCTGTACAATAATTCCACTCTTGGAATGCACTAATGCAGCCGGCTTTACGCTTCCTCGGTTGCTGTTCAACTGCTCTTTTACTAATTCGTCTGTAATCTGAGCTTTATGCTGCTTGTTGTACTCGTCTTGTAATCTGGAAATAACCTGACCTTCTTTTAATCCGCCATGTCCTACTGCAGCACATATAGACTCCCAGTCTCTGAACCCAAATCTACGAATTGCTACCTCAATATACTCCGGTTTTGTCAAATCCCCAAGCGAAAGATTATGTGTTTTACAATAGGTACTAAGCAATTCTTTTCCTTTTATGATATTTTCTTCCTTAAATTCGGATTTAAACCATTGGTTGATCTTGTTCTTAGCCTGTGTACTCTTTGCAAGATTCAGCCAGTCTCTACTTGGTCCCTTGGAATTTTGGGAAGTGAGGACTTCAATACGGTCTCCATTCTTGATCTGGTAATCGATATTCACAAGCTTGCCATTGACTCTGGCGCCTACCATCTTATTCCCCACTGCACTATGGATCGCATAGGCAAAATCAATCGGTGTAGAACCAGAAGGGAGATTAAGCACATCTCCTGAAGGGGTAAAACAATATACATTATCTGCAAACAGATTCAAATCACTCTTAAGTAGACTCAAAAACTCATGATTGTCCGACATATCTTTCTGCCATTCCAATATCTGACGCAACCAGGAAAGTTTCTCCTCCTCACTTGCCTTCTCGTTTGATCCATCCATCCCTTCCTTGTACTTCCAGTGAGCCGCGATACCATACTCTGCTGTTCGATGCATCTCAACCGTACGAATCTGAATTTCGAAAGGAATTCCGGTAGGTCCGATCAATGTGGTATGCAGGGACTGATACATATTTGGTTTTGGCATGGCAATATAATCCTTAAATCTACCCGGTATTGGAGTATACATCTCATGAATCACACCAAGTGCTGCATAACAATCTTTTACACTCTCCACGATGATACGCACTGCAAACAGGTCATAGATTTGATCTAATGTTTTATTCTGATTCTTCATCTTACGATAAATGCTAAAAAAATGTTTCACACGTCCATCAATCTTTGCATCTATATTGGCATTACGGATTCCCTTGGATACTTCTGCAATGATATCTTTGATAAATGCGTCTCTATTATATTTTTTTGCATTGATCTTAACCGTAAGATCCTTATAGGCCTCTGGTTCCAGATAACGCAAAGACAAATCATCTAATTCTATCTTAATCTTGGAAATACCCAGTCGCTGTGCAATTGGCGAATAGATATCCATGGTTTCTCTGGCCTTAATCTTCTGCTTCTCCGGCTTCATATATTCCAGTGTACGCATATTATGAAGACGGTCCGCAAGCTTAATAAGGATGACACGAATATCCTTTGCCATAGCCAAAAACATCTTACGCAAATTCTCAGCCTGTAACTCAATCTTATCATCAGAATAATTCAACTGGGTTAATTTTGTAACCCCATCCACCAGTAAGGCAACCTCAGGACTAAACATATCTGCCAATTCGTCCGAAGTAACTTCGGTATCTTCTACAACATCATGTAACAACCCTGCTATAATGGTTTCCTTATCCAGCTCCAGCTCTGCCAAAATAATACCCACACAGATTGGATGGATAATATATGGTTCCCCGGACTTTCTTTTCTGATCTTTATGGGCACCTCTTGCCACTTCATATGCTTTCTCAATATCAGACAAGTCGCTGGATGGATGATAATTTCTCACAGTCTCCATCAATTGTCTGTACAAAATATCTGGATCGGTAAAATGTGCAGGGGCAGATATATCGTTTGATGCATGCCCTACTTCATTTTCTTTAATATCTTCTATTCCAGTTTTCTTCATCGAACCACCACCTGTATTTTATCCCCTGTAATTCTTTTGATTACATTTTTATTTTCCCGGATACTTAATGACAGAAGCCACATCGTAATCTGCCAACTTCTCTCTTCCCTTCAGTCCCTCTAACTCCATCAGGAAGATAATCTTTACAACTGTTCCACCAAGCATTTCTACCAATCTGACAGTAGCTTCAATGGTACCTCCTGTAGCAATCAAATCATCTACAAGCACAACTTTGTCTCCCGGCTTAATGGAATCTTTATGCATTTCCAATTCTGCAGTTCCATATTCCAATTCATATTCCATTGATACCGTCTCACAAGGTAACTTTCCTTTTTTTCGAACCGGTACAAACGCCTTCTTCATATTATATGCTAAAGGCGCCCCAAAAATAAACCCTCTCGACTCTGCACCTAATACTGCATCAAATTCTACTCCATCTAATTCCTTTTGCATACTATCGATGGCAAGCTGAAATCCATCTTTATCCTGTAACACTGTAGTGATATCTCGAAAAATAATTCCTTTTTCCGGAAAATCCGGTATACTTCTCACATAATCTTCCAACTTCTTACTCATATGTATCTCCTCCTGCTGAGCCATTTTGTCATTCTTGTACAATTATAAATATTATAGCATTTCCCTTTGCAAATAGCAATAAAGGAGAAATTGGTTACTGAATCGTTACGTAACAGTTCAGGTAGTCCTTGCACACATTGCTGTGCAAGGACGTATGAAAGTGTAAATTAGGTGTGGCTCACAGCAATTTGCATGCGTAAGCTTGCTGTGAGCTGTAACAGGACAGCCCCTGGCTGAACTGTTACAGCGTTACAGTTCACAGGTATGTGAACTGTAACGGATTTGGGCAATGCTGCGCATGAAAACTTGCCCAAATCTGCACACGGTAGACTTTCATACGGTATTTTCGGTACCGAAAATACCTACCTGTGAACAGTATCACTGAATCCTACAATAATTCTGTATCACAATCTGAGGCGTCTTTCGTCCCATATACTCGTTGATATCCGGATAATAGGTGAGTCCCAAATCCACATCATTTCTATCTCCACGCAACATTCGTTCCCATTCCTGCTGCCCAAATTCCTCAATGACATACTCTTGCAACTGATCGATCTGCCCAAAATATAAAGCCTCGATACGAGCACCGCTCCCATTGACCACTTTCGCTTTCATAACATTTTTATTTTTTCCGATAATATTTCCGCCTGTAAATCGAAAGTGCTGTTCTGCAAAGATCGGCTTTGGATTTCCCTTTCCAAAAGGTTCCAACAATTCTAATTGTTCCACAAATTCTTCCGTAATATACTCAATGGGCATGGCCACATCAATACGGACCACAGGGCGAAGATCTTCTTCTGTCAAAGTTGTATTCTCATTCAATCGTCTCCGCAACTCTTCCAGATTTTCTTCCAAAAGAGAAAGTCCAGCAGCCATAGGATGTCCTCCAAAACGCCCCAAAAGATCTTTGCATTTCAATAGTTCCTCAAACATATTGTAAGCCTCTATGGATCTTCCAGATCCTTTGATTCCCTCCTCTGCGTCAGTAAAAACAATCACCGGCTTATGGTAACGCTCTCGCACACGTCCTGCAATGATTCCTACCAAAGACTCATGGCACTCCTCTAGTTTCACCAGTATTACTTTATCACTCATCAGATCGGAATGTTCTATTTTTTCTACGGCCTGTTCAAACCCTTGAATGGTCATTTCCTTTCGACTGTCATTTAACGCTTTCAGATTCTCCGCCATTACTTCCGCCTGTGCTTCATTATTGCACATGAGCAGATCCAAGGCACTCTTTACCGTCTCTAATCTTCCTGCAGCATTAAAACAAGGTCCTATTACAAAACCAATATGATAAGCAGAAATTCTTTTCCCTTCCAGATTATTGACTCTTAAGATAGCCTGTAATCCTTTATTTTTTGTGTGTTCCAGCAATTTTAGTCCTGTTTTCACAAGAATCCTATTTTCATCCTCCAAATCCATCACATCCGCAACAGTTGCAATGGCCGCATATTCAATTAGCGGCTCCAGTTCGCTTTTCAGTATACCATACCTTTCATATAAAATCTGTGCAAGCTTAAACGTCACACCCGCTCCGCATAACTTCGGAAATGGATAGGTGCACTCTGCCTGTTTCGGATTGACTATAGCATCTGCTTTTGGCTTTATATAAATCCGCTCTCCATCCCCCTTCTCTTCAAAAGGCACTTCATGGTGATCGGTCACAACAACCGTAAATCCATTTTCCTTGGCATATTCCACTGCATCCAAAGCAGCGATTCCATTGTCACAGGTAATCAACAATTTTGCTCCCTTTTCCAGACAGTCATCCACAATTCTTCGATTCAATCCATACCCTTCTGTTACTCGGTTTGGTGTTTCTATAAAACAATCTGCTCCCAGTTTTGTAAATGCAGTCCATAAGATCATACTGGAAAAGATACCATCCACATCAAAATCACTGGCAATTCCAATCTTTTCTTTCTTCTCTATGGATTCGCTTACCAGGTCTACTGCCTTATCCATATCCAGAAGAAGCCTTGGGTCATACAAATCCTCCATGGTTCCTTTTAAGTATCTTCGAATCTGTTCTTTCTCACGAACCCCACGATTTACCATAATTCTCGCTAACACTGGGCTGATTCCGTACTCTTGTGCAATCCCATTGAAATCCCCCTTTTTCATCTCTAAAATCCATTTCTCCATGGTACTCTTCCTTCCTTAGTTTATTCATTGTTACAGTTCACATACCTGTGAACTGTAACTATTAATTTTTGCATATAACAAAAACAACTGTCTCTAACTCTCCATTTCTCTTTGTTATACACAAAACATTATCTCTCAGACAACATAATGCACAAATCCGCGCCTTTCTGAAAGTTTTACAAACAAAACAATCTTTCTTGCCGAACAAGAAGAAACAGGCTTTCATGCGAAAGCCTGTCCATCTCTTAATCACTTCCATCCGTTTCTCAGACAAAAGCAATCCCTCTTAGTTTTTCTTTTTTGTAAAAAGTTTCTTCATGTTATACCACAATGCACTGGTTAAACAAATAGAAGAGAACGCTCCTGCGATGATACCACCAATCAATGGAACCGTAAACTCTCTCAATGAACTTACACCTAAAAGTAACAACATAAAAATCATAATAAATGTAGTTACAGAAGTATTGATGTTACGACTTACCGTCTGACTAACACTGGCATTTACCACTTCTTCCAAACTATCATTATTCTTCATAGTTGCCTTATTCTCACGGATACGGTCAAAAGTAACGATTGTACTGTTGATTGAGTATCCAAGAATAGTAAGCATACATGCAATAAAGGTATTACCAATAGATAGCAATCCGGTTGCAGAACCAATGGCATATACCATCAATACAATCAATACATCATGAATCAACGCCAATACAGCACTGGCACCGAAAGTGAAATCCTTGAAACGAACTGCAATATAAATCAACATCAAAACTACAGCAATGATGATTGCAACCACTGCATCTCTCTTCATTTCATTACTTACAGAAGCACTGATTGTTTCCGATTCGATTGTTTCTTCCTCTACACCATAGTTGTCCGCAAAAGCCTTTGCCAGCTCTTCTCTCTGATCTTTGTCCAAAACAGTTGTCTTAATTGTTAAGGTGTTCTCACCCTTAACCTCTGAAATCTCCGGATCCAAAGAAAGTGTGCTGTTGACTAACTCTTCTACCTCACCCTTGATTTGGGAAGCC
This sequence comes from Lachnospiraceae bacterium, assembly GCA_045124315.1. Lineage (GTDB taxonomy): Bacteria > Bacillota > Clostridia > Lachnospirales > Lachnospiraceae > CAG-411. The sequence goes on along the minus strand of JBGVLO010000174.1, from coordinate 6,169 downwards.
TGTACCTCTTTTCCAAATGTAACATTGGTAGAAGTACCGCCTTCAAAATCCAAACCATAGTTAAGGATGGTTCCATCTGCAGCCTTATTGTAGATCAATGTCCCCACACAAACTACAATCAACACCAAAGATACTGTTGCAAATTTAGGGAAATTCTTTACAAATGCAAATTCTTTTATCTTCTTTGCCTTACCAAAGAACTTGGCATCATTAAGCCCCAATGCAACTAATCCGTTCAATACAAATCTAGTTACATACAAAGCAGTGAACATAGATAAAACAACACCGATTAACAATGTCTTAGCAAAACTTGCCACTGTTCCTGATCCTAAGGCTAATAATACCAAAGAAGCAATGATCGTAGTGATATTTCCATCTATAATGGCTGATAAAGCTTTACCAAAACCATTCTTCATAGCAGTCTCTACTGAATTTCCTGCTGCCAACTCTTCTTTAATACGTGTAAAGATAATTACATTGGCATCTACAGCCATACCAATGGAAAGCAGGATACCGGCAATACCAGGAAGTGTTAAGGTTACATTATAACCATTCAACACAGCACTGATGGCACCTACGTAGATAATCAACGCAATACTTGCTGCAAGACCTGGTACACGATATACCACGATCATAAATAAAATGATAATAATCAAACCAATGATACCTGCCATCAAACTTGTCTTGATCGCCTCATCACCAAGTCTGGCTCCAACTACATTGGAACGGATCTCCTCCAAAGCAATTGGAAGAGCACCAATACGAATAGTAGAAGCTAACTCCTCTGCTTCTTCAAAAGAGTCCTGTCCTTCAATCTGTGCCTTACCACCTGTAATTGCTTTGGAAACGCTTGGATTGGATACAACTGCTCCATCATAAATAATGGCAATGCTTCCTCCAATTGCTTCCTCCGTTCCCTTAGCAAACTTTGTAGCTCCTTTTGCACTAAACTCCAGTGCAACTACATAATCAGTTGAGGTTCCGGTAGTATCTGTTTCAGCCGTTGCCTTGTCGATATCCGAACCATCTACAATGACCATTTTCTCATCGTATAATACCTGTTCGTCTACTGCAAGTTTCGCACCTTTGTAAATTCCCTGATCTGGATTTTCCAAATACTGTGCAAGATTTTCTGAATTTACAAATAAAATATTTCCAGACTTTCCAAGTTTTTCCAATACCGCATCTGCGTCTGTTGCACCTGGAATATCAATATTGATACGATTGCTTCCTTCCTGGTATACAACTGGTTCTTCACCAAGACCTTCCACACGAAGCTGCATCTTATAGATGGTATCTGCCATCTGGGTCTTTGTTGGATTATCTTTTACTGTTTGATAAGTTACACTTACACCGCCGGCAAGATCAAGTCCTAAACGAATATTCTTCGCAGTACCCTTGTGCTGTTCGCCTATTCCGACTAGTGCGATATATCCCAATGCTACAATTGCTACAATTGCTACAAGGATATACAAAATACCTTTCCTTACATTTTTCATAGCTAATACTTCTCCTTCTAGTTTTGTTTCTATGTCTGTTATGCGTCAGCCGCTACTGCTTCCTCCACCTTTAACATGATGGCACATTCAATTCTCTTCTTCTGCAATTCACAGCCAATATCATAAGCACCATTGATATCCCCTGTAAAATTAAATGCATTGGCAGCACAACCGCCGCTACAGTAAAATCTTGCAAAGCAATCCTTGCACTTTTCCTTTGCATAGACATTACAAAGCTTAAATTGATTCTGAACTTCTGTGTTCGTAATTCCTGTATCTACATTTCCCAAAAGAAACGCTTCATTCCCAACAAATTGATGACATGGGTAAAAATCTCCCCAAGGAGTAACTGCAAGATACTCTGTTCCTGAACCACATCCTGATAAACGCTTCGCCACACAAGGACCACCTGTCAGATCGATCATAAAATGGAAGAAATTGAAACACTTTCCTTTTGCTTTGCGTTCAATCATTTCCTTGGCAAGCTTGTCGTATTCCTCACAAATAATTGGCACATCTTCCTCTGTCAGGGCATATCCCTCACTTGGTGGTGCTACAACCGGTTCAACAGAGATTTGTTCAAACCCAAGATCTGCCATATGTTTTACATCTTCCGAAAAATCGGTATTGTAATGGGTAAACGTACCTCTGACATAATAATTTGTCTGATTTCTACTGTCTGCTAACTTTTGGAACTTTGGCACAATAATATCATAACTTCCCTTTCCATTTCTGGTAGGTCTCATCTTATCATTGACTTCTTTACGTCCATCCAGACTCAATACCACATTTGCCATCTCTTTGTTGGCAAATTCCATAATTTCGTCATCCAAGAGTACACCATTTGTAGTAAGTGTAAAACGGAAGTTCTTGTCATGAAGTTTCTCCTGCTCTCTTCCATAGGCAACCAACTTCTTTACTACATCAAAATTCAAAGTTGGCTCTCCACCGAAGAAATCCACCTCCAAATTCCGTCTAGTTCCGGAATTGGCAATCAAAAAGTCCAATGCCTTCTTTCCCACTTCATAACTCATCAACGCTCTTCTACCCTTATACTCTCCTTCTTCTGCAAAACAATATTTGCATCCAAGGTTACAATCATGGGCAATATGAAGACACAATGCCTTCACTACCGTTTTACGATTCTTAAAATCAAACACATAATCACGGTAAACATCTTCTGTAAATAATGTTTTCTCTTCCTTTAGCTGTTCAATTTCTGAAAACGCCTCTTCTATGTACTCCTTAGAAATGGGTTCTTCCAGCTTGTCCGCGTATTCTGATCCCTGATACTTTTCCATCATCTTCTCAATGATTACAGACTTCTCTGTATTCTCATACATAGCAAGAATATCATATACCAGGTCATCCACTACATGTACACTTCCACTATTCACATCCAAAACAATGTTATGTCCATTACTTTTATACTGGTGTATCATTTGTTTGCTCCTTTCAAGCAGAAATCCTGTTACTCTATAACGCACTAATAGCGGGGATACCTCCCCGCTAAGCGCTCGGATCCACAAACAATTCTTATTTCTGTTCGCAGCTCTGGTTTCCAACTGTACAAGATGTCTTACATGCTGACTGGCATGAAGTCTGGCATTCACCACATCCACCTTTTTTTACAGTGTTCTGTAAGTTTTTTGTTGTTAAAGATTTAATATGCTTCATTTTTATTTCCTCCTTCTTTCAATTTGGCTTATAAGCCTACTATACCGTAGTATATCATACTTTTCTGACAAAAGAAAGATTTTTTTCTCAACTTAACATTCCCCCGAACATTCCGCTAAAAATACAGATTACACCTACCAATACTAGCTTTTGATAATTGCCAAAGAAATAATTATTTCCAATAAATGAAACAAAAAGAAGAAGTAGAAAATATCCCAGTCCCAGTAACATCCCCCAAACAAACTGCCTTTTTTCCACCTGTTTTCCCATCCTCCACCCTGCAAACATAGTAGGAATCAAATAAGCAACCAACAGCATGGCACAGCCTACCGTGTAAGACATATCAAATTGATACATTAAAAACGCAAAAAAAGCCAGTAAAACAGTAGTTAAAACATAGGCCAATATCAATTTTTTCACATACTGCACACCCATATTTTTCATTGCTGTTTTTTCCAATTCCATAACGTTTCCTCTCTCCATATTTTTCATTACAGTATTATATGAAGGATTTTCTCTATCTTATACCAGTTAATGTTTACAAACAAACCTTATCTTTTAGAAACTTGCAATCTTTTTTCTATTTTTATAGAATGATACCAAGATCAAAAGTATGACCCCTATGAGAGAGCTGTTACCAGCGTAGCAATTCGCAAGTATCTTTTGGGGACAAAATATCCGTTTGCCCCCAAGTGATCTATTTACAAAATCGTACAGAAAGGATGAATTTCATGAAATATATCGATTTACATGTACACTCCAATGTTTCTGATGGTACACTTACCCCCTCTGAATTGGTAGATGAAGCAATCAAAAACAATCTGTCTGCCTTTGCATTGACAGACCACGATACCACAAAAGGTGTTTCAGAAGCGTTAGAAGCCGCAAAGAAAGCCACATTAAAAGGCACTCCCATCGAAGTGGTTCCAGGTGTGGAAATCTCCGCTGCATACCAAAATAAAGATATCCATATTCTTGGTTTGTTCCTTGACATTGAATATGAGCCTTTGCAGATTGCGTTGGATCAGGCAATCCAAAATCGAGACCTTCGAAATCAGAAAATGGCCCAGAACCTAAAAAACGGTGGTCTAGATATTGATTACGAAACGCTCTGTTCCCACTTTCCACCTGGCACAGTATTAACCCGTGCACATTTTGCAAAATATCTCTATGAAACCGGTCAAGTTCGAAGCATGAATTCTGCATTCGATATTTACCTAAATTCAGATGGACCTTATTACGTACCAAGAGAGTACATTTCACCGGAGAATGCCATTTCCCTTATAAAAAGAGCCGGCGGAATTCCAGTTCTTGCACACCCACTAGTATACCATATACCTGAAGCCCAATTAGATACACTGATCCAACGACTAAAAGATGCCGGACTTATGGGATTAGAAGTATTTTACTCTGCCAATACCGGATTTGACGAAGGCATTGTGCGTCGCTATGCCAACAAATACGATTTAGTAATGACTGGTGGCTCAGATTTCCACGGTGCCAACAAACCCCAAATTTCCATGGGTACCGGTCGGGGGAACCTAAAGATCCCTTATTCTGTTTTGGAAAAGCTTAAATCTTTATAAAGAAAGAGAGAGTTTTCGCATTCTGATCCAATCAGTCGCAAAAACTCTCTTTCTTATTCTTACTGTGGCAAATTCCATATAGACATAATAACTTTACCTATAACTATTCAGAATTCTTCACATAAATTGAATTAGTTTGTTTTTTCTACTTCTGCAATTGCTTCTTTTTTCATGTTGATACGGCAGTTTTTATTTCCACCAAACTCAACTGTGACAAAACCATGTTCGTCGTCTTTTCCGATTATCACACCATAAAATCCACTGGTTGTTACAATACTGTCTCCAGCTTCCAAAGATTCTACCATGGCGTCATGTGCCTTCTGTTCCTTGTTCTGCTTACGGAACATAACCACATAAAATCCAATCATAATAACCAACAAAACACCAATCATAGCTAAATCACCGCCACCGGCTCCCGATGCAGCTAATACAAGCAAATTACTCATCTTCTACTACCTTTCCTTTCTTTTCCTTGGCATAAGCCACTATGTCCTACTTGCATTCTCCACCACGGGCAAAGCCTGCAAGTTTTGCTGCCTTGTATTCCTGATATCGATTCTCACGAATAGCAGCTCGTATCTCTTCCATCATTGTATTGTAAAAATACAAATTATGCAACACTATTAATCGCAATCCAAGCATTTCTTTTGCTTTCAACAGGTGACGAATATAGGCTCTGCTGTAATGTTTGCAGGCCGGACACTGGCACCCTGGTTCCATTGGTCTTGGATCCGTCTCAAACTTCTTGTTCATAAGGTTAATCTTTCCAAAATTCGTATACGCATGTCCATGACGACCATTTCTACTTGGATACACACAATCAAAGAAATCCACTCCGCGGTCAACCGCCTCAAGAATATTTGCAGGAGTTCCAACCCCCATAAGATAGGTTGGTTTTTCCAACGGAAGATGTGGGACCACTGCATCTAAAATACGGTACATTTCCTCGTGGCTCTCGCCAACAGCAAGTCCTCCAATGGCATAACCATCCAAATCCATCTTTGCAATTTCTTTTGCATGGGCAATACGAATATCCTCAAAGGTACCACCCTGGTTGATGGCAAACAACATCTGGTTTTTATTAATGGTATCCTCCAAACCATTCAGCCGTCCCATCTCTGCTTTGCATCGATGGAGCCATCTGGTGGTACGATCCACTGATTTCTGCATGTATTCTCTTGTAGCAGGATGTGGCGGACATTCATCAAAAGCCATAGCAATAGTAGATGCCAAATTGGATTGAATCTGCATACTCTCCTCCGGCCCCATGAAAATCTTATGACCGTCAATGTGGGACTGGAAGTATACGCCCTCCTCCTTGATCTTTCTCAGACCTGCCAGGGAAAATACCTGAAATCCGCCGGAATCGGTCAGAATCGGTCTGTCCCATGACATAAACTTGTGAAG
>JBGVLO010000173.1:0-2888 GCA_045124315.1 Lachnospiraceae bacterium | reverse complement strand
ATCCTGGGTGGCAGTAGGCAGATTTAAATCTGTACTTTCTGGCAATGAGAGTTTATTGTCGATTGAATTCAGGAACAACAGAGCCGGGAACAACAGAGCCGGGAACGACAGAACCAGGAATGACAGAACCGGGAACGACAGAGCCGGGAACGACAGAACCAGGAACAACAGAACCGGGAACCACGCATCCTGGAATAACGGGAATAGAACAGAATAACACGAATGCTGGGGGAGGTGTAAGTGCAGGACAGACCTCTGAGGATGTCAAAGTCACAGCGCTTTCCATTACCGGCATTTCTAAAAAGATAGCCGCAGGCAAAAAGATACAGCTTAAAGCTGTTGTAGCTCCATCAAATGCCACCAATCCGGCAGTAACCTGGACAAGTTCAAATACCAAATATGCAACGGTTACTTCCAAGGGCAAAGTTACCATGAAAAAGGCAGGTATCGGTAAAATGGTTACTATCACGGCAACGGCAACCGATGGAAGCGGAAAGAAAGCAATCTACAAGATTAAAATTATGAAGCACGCAGTGAAGAAAGTTAAGATTACTGCGCGGAAAAGAACGGTGCAGGCTGGTAAAACCTTAAAGCTGAAAGCAACCGTAACCACCACGGGTAAGTCTGCTAATAAGACCTTGAAGTGGACAAGCTCCAACACTAAGTATGCGACAGTATCTAAAAGCGGTAAGGTAAAAGCCAAGCAGGCAGGAAAGGGGAAGAAAGTTACGATTACAGCGATGGCAACAGATGGAAGTGGTAAAAAAGCTAAGGTAAAAATAAAGATAAAATAAAAAAGTAAATAAGGAGTTAGAGGTGGATGAAAATGTAAATCCAGAGCAGATTCGGATAACTTATGAGGAAGGAGCAATTGTACAGTAATAAAGAAAAATATAGTAATGGTTTTGTAGAACTTATGTGGATTGCACCGATTGCCAGATATGAAATGGTAGAAAAAACAGTATCTGACGACTCAGTATCAAGTAACACAATCGAGTAAATCAAATATGAAAAAGGGCGATTTCTTGTGTAGGGGATTGCCCTTTTATATTGGCTACAGATTGTTATCCATATTGTATAAAAAACAAAAATCTTTTGTCACAAATAAACAAAAAAAATCGAAACTTTCAGTTATAATAACGATTGCCTATTGCTTTATATTTATATACACTAGAAAGTGATAATGGCAAAATAGTTTTGCCCAAACCCACTTATGAAACAGGGCTTGTTTCATAGGCAACCATTTACTCATATGAAAAGGAGGAACATATGAAAAAGGTAAAATTTCTATCACTGTTACTTTGCCTTGCACTAATACTGACATCTTTAAGCGTTCCGGCAGAAGTGTCAGCAGCAGGAAAAGTAACCACATCCATGACATTGAATGTAACATCCAAACAGACAATGTACGTGGGAACAAGCAAGAAGATTAAAGTAAAAAGTGTGAAACCAACAGGAAGTTCCAAGAAAGTCACTTATAAAAGTAGCAATGCTTCGGTGGTAAAAGTGACAAAAACAGGCACCATAAAAGCCTTAAAGGAAGGAAAAGCAACGATTACTGTAACATCCAAATCCAACAAAAAAGTTCAGAAAAAGGTAAAAGTTACAGTAAAAAATCTGGTAAAGAACAAAACCAATAATAAAATTGCCATTTGCCTTGATGAGGATGACACATCGGTGAAACTATCCGCAAATGTGCCTGCATCAAGCCTGAAATTTTCTTCAAACAAGAAGAAAGTAGCCACCGTTTCAAGAAAGGGCGTGATTACAGCCAAAAAAGCAGGCATTGCAAAGATTACAGTGAAAGGGAAAAAGGGCGCTGTAAAGGGAGCAAAGCAGGTGCTTACCATATATGTTGCAAAAACAGCAGTAGAGAGCGTAAGACTGAATGCAGAGAACGTGAAACTGAAAGAGGAAGATACATTCCAGTTAGAGGCAGAAGTAACGCCGGAAGATGCATGTGATGAAGTGACCTATACATCTTCTGATAAAGAGGTTGCAACTGTGGATGAGGATGGTGAGATTACAGCCATAGAAGCAGGTGAGGCTACCATCACAGTAACTACAGTAGAGGGAAACAAGACTGCAAAATGTATCGTAACTGTTTATGCAGAAGATGAAAAAGATGAATCACAGGAGACTCCTGCAACACCGGAGCAACCAGGCAATACAGATAAACCGGTAACTCCAGATCAGCCAGGAGATACGGACAAAGAGGAAACAACAACCCCAGATCAACCGGGCAATACAGATAAACCGGTAACCCCAGATCAGCCAGGAGATACGGACAAAGAGGATACAACAACCCCAGATCAGCCAGGAGATACGGACAAAGAAGAAACAACAACCCCGGATCAGCCAGGAGATACGGACAAAGAGGAAACAACAACCCCGGATCAACCGGGCAATACAGATAAACCGGTAACTCCAGATCAGCCAGGAGATACGGACAAAGAGGAAACAACAACCCCGGAGCAACCAGGCAATACAGATAAACCGGTAACCCCAGACCAGCCGGAGGATGGCGAGAAAGATGATGTAACAACCCCAGATCAGCCAGGTAATACAGATAAACCGGTAAATCCGGACCAGCCGGAAAATCCGGACCAGCCGGCAAATCTCACAACGCGGGATATGTATGAAAAGGTACCTTATGTATCGACATATTATTTTGAACCAAAGCCGGATTATAGGAAGGATGTTGTAATTCCGATTTACATTACAGACTATGAACAGTCAGAGTATTTGAAAAATGATACAACGAAGACTATTGATTTGCTCTATGAAGTAGATGGTGTGGAACATTATCTTAGAAATATAAAGTTAGGAGATATGGAAGTAAATCTGGGTAAACTTACAGTTGGAGAACATTATTTTGCTCTGCAGGC
>JBGVLO010000172.1:0-7087 GCA_045124315.1 Lachnospiraceae bacterium | reverse complement strand
GTTGCCTTTGCCGCATAATCTCTTTGATTATTGTAGCATCAGGAAATCCAATTTCATAGAAAAATATTTAGTTGTAAAAAGAAAAATAAGTTTTGTATACAAGGCGGATATCTTGCTTACAAAACTTATTATACGAGGAGTATTGTATGAAGACAGAAGAAATTGAAGAGAGATTAATTGAACATATTAATTCGCAGGGAGGTGTGATAACAACTTTAGGTAAATTGGTATTCACTAATAGTGATAGAATCGGACAAGGGGGAAATGGAGTAGTATATCTGGCGACGATAAATGAAAAGGAAATTGCTATAAAATTTTTGATTTCTGATTCAGAACGAAAACATGTTAGGTTTAAGTCGGAATACTTTAATACAAATTATGTTCGAAACGAGTTGCAAAATGTTGTTAATATGATACATTATGGTGAGCTTGAAATACAGGATGGAATTGTGATTCCTTATATAATTATGACCCGTTATTCGAAAAACTTGAAAAGATATAGGAAAGAAAAGAGTGAAATTGAGGAAAAGGATTTTTTGATTTTGGTAAAATTTCTTTTCTCAACATTGAATTCAATTCATAGAAAAGGCATTATTCATCGAGATATTAAGCCAGAAAATATTTTGGTTGACAAAATCGAAAAGTTTGTGTTGTCTGATTTCGGAATTGCGCATTATGATAAAGAAGATTTTCCGATAGATAATAAGACGAGAAAAGGTGAGCGTTTGGCTAACATAGAGTTCTCTGCTCCAGAACAAATCAATAATCAGTATGAAGTGACACAAGCAACAGATATATACTCTATGGCTCAGATTATGTATTGGTTCGTCTTCGGAACCGTAAATCGTGGTACAGGAGCAGAGTATATTTCACAAAAATATAACTGGGATGATGCATATATTTTTGATAGCATCATTAGTAGATGTCTTAGGAATAATCCATTAGAACGTTTTCAATCAATAGACGAGATAATTCAGTTTTATCAAAATGAAAAGAATAAAAAGAAAGAATTAGATCCGTTTGAAGATATGTATGTATTTCATAGTGCAATATTGTCTGTTGTTCCCGAATTTTATAATCATGCATTTGCAATTACAGATAAAGAAGTTATGTGTGAATTATTTAATAGTATTTTTTCAGGTAAATATAATCAGCCGATTAAGTTTAACACAGGAATAGGCAATAACTCAGTATATTCAATAATCAAGCTGGAAAATGATGATTTTTTGATGGGATCACGACAGTTAAATATTCGAAGAATTTGGGGACTGCTTACAGATGATATTTACGATGATATTTTATTGTTAGAAATAGATGAATCATTGCCGTATGTAATTGAAGATGAAGAACATCATTTAGTTGCGGTTATTGAAAATGAGCATATTGTTCCTTATGACGCAATTGCAAGTGGATATGTAAGATATAAAGGTAAGGTGCATAAGGTTTCAGATTTAGATATTCAAGAGCGTTACGTTAGAAATGACTATAAAGTAATCGCTATTGCTCCATTTCATAGCTGCACTATTATTGAGAAAAATGATAGATTTCTAGAGAAATTACAAAAAGTAGAAGTATTAAAATCAGAAGATATATACGAATTAAAAGAAAAAATTCATATGAATAGAACTTATGATGTTTCTATGAGATTGTAGAATAACAATTCAACATATTTGAAGTTTACGGTCGTATTGTAGCAGAATTAGAGAGATTTAAAGCAAATGCAGAAAAAAAGATTGACTAATGAAGATGTTAATAAGAGTGGAATTAATATACAACTATAGGTTGAGAATAGTAAAAATGAAAAAGGAATGATGAGAAATGATAAAATATCCTATTTATGTGACAGTAGATACTAATATTTTGGATGCAGCAAACTTTGATTTCAATGAAAAGAGTACGCTTCAAATTTTAGTAAATTATGTAAAAAAAGGAAAAGTGAAAGTTGTATTAAGTAATATAGTAGTTAAAGAAGCAGAAAAACATATTGCTCAAAGAGGTGCTACTATATGCGCTCTAATGCGAAAGCTAAGAGCAGCTGCTTTGAAGACAGCAACTGATTATCAAATAAAACAATTGGGATTAGGGCATATTCTGGATCTAAGTACTGATAAGGCTGAAATAAGTCAGAAGAGTATAGATCTGCTACATAAGTATATAGCAGATTTGGATGCGGAGATTCTTGATACTAGTAAAATAGATTTGGATGCAATAATAGGCGATTATTTTGAAATCCGAGCTCCATTTCAAACTGGTGAGAAAAAGAGAAAAGAGTTTCCAGATGCATTTATAGCAAATCAAATCAGAGAGAGATTTGGACGTGAAGAAATGGTTGCGATAATAAGTGATGATAAAGGGTTTGTAGAAGCCTGTCAGTCATGGGATAATCATCTGTTCTTTTCTTCTTTAGGAGATTTATACAGTGAAATGAATACACAGGAAGAATTTTATGCGGCTACAAAAGATTTTGTAACAGCCCAAAAATCTGATATTGAATTATATTTAGCTCAATACATAAAGAATAATGTGGAGATAAATGTAATTGGGTTATCACATGATAGAAAAGGGGTAACTGAGGGATATGATTATACCGAAACTTACTTGAACAGTCTATCAGATATAACTATTGGAATTCATTCTGTTGATGAAATTGATGACGATAAATCCATTGTAACTTTAAAATGCCAAGGTGTATTTATTATGGATTGTTTTTACGACGACTATGATAATGCACCATGGGATTCAGAAGAAAAAAAGTATGTTTATGTGGAAACTATTGGAATTAGAGAAAAGCATAAGGCGAATTTTGCTTGTAGAATTGAAATTAACAGAGCAGAAAATAGTTTTGAGATATTACCATTTAAAATAATTTTAGGCGGAGATTCAAGAAAAGAGAGATATTAGATAGAATCTCATTCGGAATATGAATATGATTACGAGCAAGAGTTTGAGGATATGGATCGTGAATCGGTAGGACTGAATCCATTGTGTGATTATGCAACATATCTTGAGGAAAATCTTGCGGAATCGAAAATGTCAGAGGATATTATCGAGCGCTTTAATTGCATTAATGAATTACATGGGGAGTATGAAGATATATCAAGCACATATGATTTGTTATTGGAATTGTTTTCGGATAGAGATAAGTTCAAAAAATAATATGTATTATTTCTTCAAAGTTGGAAGGGATTACAGATTTCCCAGGAATAATTGATGAAGATGACATTTCTGAAGAAGAAATAGCAGAGGTTGAGAAATGGATAGGTTTCAAATATCGGGATGCGTCAAGAAAAATGGAAATAACAAATCTTCCAGATAGTATAGGATATGGAGCTGATATTGAGATATTGGGGATTGATGACCAAAAATTATTTTTGAAAATAGATGAAATTAATATTAGTCCAGCTGCAGGTGATAAAGAATGTATTGATATTAGTCTATCTGATGAAAAAGAAATAATAGCAAGAGGAACAGTAGAACTCACAGTGGGATATATTGAGTATGATGAGGATGGTGGTGTGGCGGATAACTTAGAAGATAAAATCGATTATTATTACCGTTCAATAATTGAGCAGTTGGATAATTTCATATTAGAGCAGAATAAATATATGAAAACTGAAAAAGCAATTATTGGAATTATTGAAGAAGCAATTGAGTAATAATACAGATATGGCAGAGGATATCACGCAATTAATGAAAGTATCATGCAAAATTTCAGTTTTGTTGAGATGAAGCATATAATTAAAAACATAACAGCGTCAGGGCAGTTATAAGTAGAGAGATTTATAGCTGCCCTTTTTTGTGCGCCCAGCATGGGCGCACTCTAATGGGTGAAAGTCCCTAGTCAGCCCTAATAGCGGGAATGACATAGCTGAACACCAAGGGTGTCCATCGTGAGGTGGAATCTGAAGGAAGGTGTAGGCAAATCTCCGGTCTGACGAACAGAAATCACATGAGGTTATGTACTAGGATAAGTCCGCAAAACAGGATGAAGTCCAATAGCTATTCGGAATAGTGTATAATATATATGCAGATACATGGAGAAAAAGAGTGTGCTCTTACCTGGGGAGGTCTCACGGACATGGTAACGGATAAATTTCTATACCATGGTTGAAACAAGATTTATCGTGAGAAGTCAGCAGAAGCCATAGTACCAGACTGGTTGCAAACAGTCTGGGAAGGGATGAACTTTAGGAGAAGTCAGTAAATGAATGTAACCAAACATGTATTAAAGGGCAGACAACTTCATAAAGAAGGCTATCCAAGGATGGTACCTGCGGAACAGGGAGAGTATTTGGAAGCGTCCGACCATGAGAGGATTGCTGAAAACAAAGGCTTCATTGTAGATTTGCAGGCGGACAGGTTGCTTGAACGGATTTTACACAGGGATAACATGAATAATGCCTATTTCAGTGTGAAAGCCAATAAGGGTGTCGGCGGAGTCGATAGGATGAGTGTAGATGAACTTCTGCCGTATCTTAAAGAAAACAAAGATACCCTGCTAAGTGAGTTATGGCTGGGCAAGTACGAGCCACAGCCTGTCCGCAGGGTAGAAATACCCAAGGAAGAAAAGGGAAAGGTTCGCAAGCTGGGAATACCGACAGTGGCAGATAGGATGGTTCAACAGGCAATAGCGCAGGTTCTGACACCAATCTGCGAGCCGCAGTTTTCGGAAACCAGCTATGGATTCAGACCGAACCGCAGTGCCCATGATGCACTCAGGAAATGCCAGAAATATGCCAATGACGGATACTGCTACGTTGTGGATATGGATTTGGAGAAATTCTTCGATACCGTAAGTCAGAGCAAGCTGATAGAGGTACTGTCAAGAAATATAAAAGACGGCAGGGTGCTGTCGCTGATTCACAGGTATCTCAATGCGGGAGTAATTCAGCATGGGGTATTTGAGAGGAGTGACAAGGGAGTACCGCAGGGAGGTCCGCTCAGCCCTTTACTGAGCAACGTAATGCTGAACGAGCTCGACAAGGAACTGGAGAAGCGTGGGCACAAGTTTGTGAGATACGCTGATGACTGTATGATTCTGTGCAAAAGCAGGAGAAGTGCGGAAAGAACCATGTCGGGCATATCCAAGTTTATTGAGAGGAAGCTGTTTCTCAAGGTGAACAAGGAGAAAAGCGTTGTGGCATATATAAGCAAGGTAAAATTTCTAGGATATGGATTTTACATATTCAAGGGAAAATGCCGGTTCAAGCTTCACGAAAAGTCTAAGCGGAAGATGAAGCGCAGATTATGTGAAATACTCAACTGCAATAAAGGAATAAGTAATGAAGCACGGCAACGCAGATATATGCAATACATAAGAGGGTGGCTCCAATATTTCAAGCTTGCCGATATGAAAGCAATACTGAAGAACGTTGACGAATGGATAAGGCGCAGGGTAAGAGCGGTGTACTGGAAACAATGGAAGAAAGTAAAGACAAGATACCGTATGATAAGGCGGTATGGTATTCCAGAATGGAAGGTGCATGAAATGGCAAATTGCCGCAAAGGAGCATGGAGAGCGGCACTAATGCTAAACTCTGTTCTAACGAAGAAATAGCCAGTCAAGGCTATATGCCCATGACCAGCTATTACCTGCAAATTTATAAAAACTAGAGAACCGCTGTGTACCAAACGGTACGCACGGTGGTGTGAGAGGTCGGGAGATTTTATAGAATCTCCCTCCTACTCGATAGTGCCTATTAACAACAGGGAAAATTTGAATGCTTACGACGGAAGAAAGTTAGCATTAGACCAGAGGCTTATCAACGATATGCTACCGGATGATGAAAATTCAAAGGCAAGCACCTGTGTGGAAAAGGCATTTGAAATATGGGAGCAGACAAAGGAGCAGAAATCAACACAGCTTATTTTCTGTGACCTGTCAACAACGAAAGGAGATGGTACATTTAATGTTTATGAGGACATCCGAAATAAGCTGATTGAAAAGGATGTTCCACCGGAAGAAATTGCATTTATACATGAAGCAAATACAGAGCTTAGGAAGGCGGAGCTGTTCGGAAAAGTAAGAAGCGGACAGGTCCGTTTTTTGCTTGGTTCCACACAGAAGATGGGAGCCGGAACCAATGTGCAGGACAGACTTATCGCACTGCACCATCTTGATGTGCCTTGGCGTCCTCAGACTGCGAAAGCAAATCTTCCGGTGGATAAAGAGCAGTTTTCCATGAAAGTAGGGGACAAGCTCTATACAGATAAAAAAGAAGCCGGAACAGCCCTTGTGGAGATGTGCAAAGAAATAAAAACAGTCAATGCCCCTGCGGTCATTGGCGAATATGCAGGCTTTAAGATGGCAGTATCCTTTGATGCATTCAACCACAAATTTGTGATGAACCTGAAAGGACAGCTTTCACACAATCTGGAAGTCGGTTCAGATCCACTCGGTAATATCTCCCGTATCAACCATGCACTGGAGTCCATGCCAAAGCAGCTTATGGAAGCACAGACAAAACTTGAAACGGTGGAGCATCAGCTTGAAACCACAAAGGTGGAAGTAACCAAATCCTTTGCACAGGAAGCAGAGCTTGCAGAGAAGTTAGAGCGTCTGTCTGCATTAAATGCCCTGCTTAACATGGATAAAAAGGGCAATGATGGGATTGATATGGATGATGAGCCGGAAGCTCCAAAGAGTGAAAAAGAGGTTGCAGACCGTCCGGCGAAGAATATTCCTCTTGCAGAAAAAACAGTGGGGACAGAGCAGGATAAGGGCATCAGACAGTATGCAGATGCACCCATAGAAAGAGTGTCCATGAAAGCGAAGCTGGAAGCGTTGAAAGCAAAGGTTGCTGGAGAAGATTCAGAAAAGCTTATGTCACAAAAAGCAAAGGGAAAGGAAGAAACCTTATAAGAAAATTTGAATTTTTATATTTTTATTCCCAACTTTATTCCCAACATGTTATAATTATTTGGGTTGGGAATAAAAGTTGGGTAAATGTTGTCTATGTTACGAAATCCGTAGGCCATGTAAACGACTAGTTTGATTTTCCGATTGGTCGCCTCCAGTACGGCGTTGGACAGATGATGCTCCATTGTTGCCAGTATGGCATCGTAGTGGCGGCGTATTTTCCGTTGG
>JBGVLO010000171.1:0-2097 GCA_045124315.1 Lachnospiraceae bacterium | reverse complement strand
AAAATGCAAACAAATATCGAGGAACTACGCAAAAAATACATCAATAATCCCCCAGAAGGTTTAACTTCAAAGGACATTCGCTCTATGAGTGATGAAGAACTTCTGGATATGGATTATTTCATGAACGAAGAATTGGACGATGATTTTGGAGAAGAAGGGTTCTATATTTTTTAATCTCCTCTAAAATCATTAGACAAGTGCGCCCTTTTTTTGCTTATCTAACATATGTTCGACGAACATATGTTTTCTTTTTCTGTTCGAAATATCGAAATTTCCTATAAAGTAAAAAAGTGTCTCCGACACATCAACTCCCCTAGCCCCTCATTCATGAGGGGAATTAGGGGTTTCTTTTTTCTCCACTATCAGTCATAATAATCTTATGAATATTTTACAAGAGATTTTTAACGACTATTATGAAGAAATGATTTACACCTTACATCCACGTAAATCTGTTATTGAAAACGTAGACAAAATGCTCAATTGTGGTGATCCTGCTTTTGGCGGTGCCATGTACGGCTGTCCTCACTGTGGCAAACTTAAATTTGTACCATTCCGCTGTCACAGCCGTTTCTGTCCTACCTGCGGCAACAAGTATTCCATGGAACGCACTACCAATATGTCATTCAAACTTATTAACGTTCAGCACAGACATTGTGTTTTCACCATTGATGAAAATCTACGCGACTTTTTCTTACAAGACCGTTCCTTGTTGAACTGTCTTTTTCACGCTGTTACCAGCGTTGTTTTACGTATGTTTCACAAACAAAATAAATCCAAAAACTTCACTCCCGGTTTTATCATGGTTCTCCATACCTTTGGCAAGGATTTAAAATGGAACCCTCATATCCACTGTCTCATTACCGAAGGCGGTTACAGCGATGATGGCTTTTGGAAAACTGTGAAGCATTTTAATTACACCTTTCTTCGTAATGCGTTTTGTACTGCACTACTCAATGAAATGGAAACCATTCTCGGTCCCACTTTCAAAAAAGTAAAGTCCAAATGCTATGCGGAACATAAACAAGGCTTTTACGTTTATGCCAAGCCAAACAAATGTGATCCCACTGTTGTTACCAAATATATTGGTCGTTATCTGGGCCGTCCTGTTATTGCTACTTCTCGTATTGATAAATACGATGGCGAACAGGTCACTTTTCACTACAACCGGCACGAAGATGACAAGTATGTTGTTGAAACAATACCTGCCATGGAATTTATCCAGCGATTAATTCGCCACATTCCTGAAAAACATTTTAAAATGATCCGTTACGGTGGACTTTATGCCCGGCAACGCGACATTGACAAAAAACTATATCGTGCTATTCCAAAAGAAGCACATCACTTTTTCCGCAGTTTCAATAAGTGGCGTGCTGCCATTATCGGTGCCTTTGGTTATGACCCACTCAAATGTCCAGACTGCAAACATGAAATGGAATTCCTAGAACTCTATTTTAACCACCAGCGTGTTTCCCTCGAAGAAATGTACGAGAAAGCTATGTCCAAATCTCGTGGAAAGAGGTCATCTTCATAGTTTCCAATTTCTTCTGTTATATGATACAATGCTCCAAAAGGAGGATTGTAAAAATGCAAACAAATATCGAGGAACTACGCAAAAAATACATCAATAATCCCCCAGAAGGTTTAACTTCAAAGGACATTCGCTCTATGAGTGATGAAGAACTTCTGGATATGGATTATTTTATGAACGAAGAATTGGACGATGATTTTAGAGAAGAAGGATTCTATATTTTTTAATCTACTCTGAAATCATTTTAGACAAGTGCGCCCTTTTTTTCCTTATCTAACGTATGTTCGATGAACATACGTTTTTTTCTTCTGTTCAAAAAATCGGAATTTCCTATAAAGCAAAAAAAGCTAAAAGGCTTCTCTTTAATTTCAAGATACACCTTTTAGCTATTTTTCAAAATAATCTTAGAACTTACCAGCCTTAGCAGCTTCCTCAATACTTACGGCAACAGCAACAGTAGCTCCAACCATTGGGTTGTTACCCATTCCGATTAATCCCATCATTTCTACGTGAGCAGGAACGGAAGAAGAACCAGCAAACTGTGCATCAGAGTGCATACGTCCTAAAGT
>JBGVLO010000170.1:0-1891 GCA_045124315.1 Lachnospiraceae bacterium | reverse complement strand
ATACATTTTTTACATCGGATTTTACTGTACTTTAAAAATACATTCTTTTGTGATTGAAAAAAAATCCTCCGTTTTTTACATGAAAATGGCAAAAATCCTCCGTATTTTACTGTAAATGAGTGATTTCACTCCATATTTTACAGTAAAATAATAAATACTAGTGTACTGTATCATTGATATTTAGTATATCTACCACCCTTGTTATGGGGTGGTAGATATGATTGTAGGATAAAGTGATATCAGCTTTTCGCGTGCATCTCCACTCTGAAAGTGCCATTGTATTTTAGATTTATTCTGATTACGTTCAGCTTCCCATGCAGAAAGTTCGCTTCTAAGCAAATCGATTGTCTCTATACGACGTCCTAAACATTGACGGGTCATGACATTTAATTCTATTTCTGCCATATCCAGCCAACTTCCATGCTTTGGTGTATAATGGATTTCCAGGCGTTTTATAATTCTTCTTGCTTCTGCCGGTGGAAATGCTTTATATAACGATGCTGGTTTATGCGTGTTTAAATTATCCATGACCAAAATGATTTTCTCTGCATCCGGATACATTTCATCTGTCAGGTACCGAATTTCTAATGCCCAATCGATTGCTGTACGATGTTCATGAGCACTGACATGATGTTTACCTCCAAGTGGTTCAACAAATGCAAATATACTGCATGTGCCATTTCGAACATACTCAGAATCTGTTTTTCTGTCATTACCCGGACGCATTGGCAGGGGTTCCCTTACATCGCCTAAAAGTTGATAAGGTTTTTCATCCATGCATACAACAGGACGCATTGGATTATAGGGAAGCTCATAAACATCGAGCACATCCTCCATACATGCAACAAAATCAGCATCTTCCTTAGACGGGATGCACCAATAGTCATTCATGTGAGGTCGAAGTTTATTTTTTTTAAAGCCCTTCCAATTGTATCTTTACTTACGGGTACATCAAGAACAACTTTTGCCTGTTCTTCCAGTAAGCGAAGTGTCCAGCGGGAGTGCCCTTCCGGTGCCGGACTGCATGCAATTTCTATAATATGTGCTTCAGCACGACCGTCGAGTTTGCGTCGTGCATTGTCGGAGTTGAGATTACGATTTAAAGTAATAAGACCATCCACTCCGCTTTTGCAGAAAAGTTTAACCGTATTGGTAACAGTAGCCATACAAACACAATTCGTTTTGGCTGATTGCTCATGTGTAAGAACTTTGCCATGTGCTTCATCAAGATCAATAATGATTTGACATCTATTTCGAACTGTTTTTGATGTTTGCTTTTTCCTCATAACAGATTTCAACTTTTTTAATTCGTCATCTGTTAATGAAATAATGTATTTTTTAGGTCTTGCCATAGAAATCACCACCGTTTCTTTTTATTTTATCATGAAACGTCTTGTATGACCACTATTATTTGGTTAAATATCAATGATACAGTACACTAGTTTGGTAGCGGATGATATCTACTATTTTGAAACTTATGAGATGACGGGAACACCGGTTATTAGATTTCGAAGTGTAGATGAGGCACATGGTTTGTTTGTGGATTGCATGAATGCTGCTATAGCAGAAACAACAGGTTTTTATTACAATTTCGCATTTGATTCCTACATCTGCTATGAGGTGGAAGGGAGCCAGGTGAAGATTACGTCCTACAGTGGACCAGGTGGAAACAAGAGTGTATCGACCGGAAGAGTAGGAAACGTAAGATCTCCGAAAGGGGATATTGTCAGAGAAACATCAGCTTATGGTCGTGTGAAATTTGACATAAAGAATATAATTGATGGAAGTTTTATCACAAAAATAAACGACATCTATTGTACTTTGGAGATCAACAATTAAGGAAGGAGAATTTGAAATATGTTTGAGAAAAACATTAGTGATGAAGAGAGAA
>JBGVLO010000169.1:0-52957 GCA_045124315.1 Lachnospiraceae bacterium | reverse complement strand
CTATCTCCATATAAGTACCGGCTACACGGTCGCAACTTGGTACAATAGGAAAGAATCACACTCAGAGCAGTTTTACATTTTGTAAATCTGTTCTTTTTTTGACTGCTCTGACTATGATACTTTCCTTAAGTATTATACCATCCATCTGCACTAGGTCCATTCTGCATCCCCATTGCAATCCATGCAGTTGCTGGTATCCCACCTTCCAGTCTTTGGCCGGATATTGCTTCCATTCTGGCAGTTACAACCGTATTCAATCCCATTACTGATACCAGAACTAACATTGCCACACCTATAGATGACAGCTTTTTTTCACAGATGCAATGCCACGCAAGAACTAATATAATCGCAATAACTGTAATCAGGTAATTTTGCTTTATCAACACCGAAAGCGAACCAAATACCATCATACCAATTGTTTTTTTTCCAATTGGCATTTTCCAGATAAGAAACCAGAAAATCCACCGCCAAAAGGGAGCATGCAAATCCCATTAGATTCCCATAAATAAATGGTATATAAAAAGCTAATGGCAAAAACATCAGTATGTAAATATCTACATATATCGATAATAACTCAGGAAATATTTTTTTTGAAATACGACCAAGCAGATATACACTGGCAAAATAAGAAATAATATTGATTGCTCGAATCACCTGCAAACCATTTGGAATAAATTTATGAATCAAATAAAAGAAATAGGTGCTCCCTATCTGATTGGTATATTTTTCCAAATATCCACCAGACCTGAATGCAGAAAAATCCCCCATCTGCATACTCTTTGCAATATCTACAATCTTCTTCTGATCTGCAATTGGACTTACCTGCAGATAATAAATAATACCAGTCACAAGGATTGCATAAATTACAATTATACCTAATCCCCAAAACTTTGGAAGCTTTATTTTGAAATGTAAAATCGTCACACCAAAAACTAATACTAGAATAAATGCTACCAAATGAAGCAACGGATCATCCTTAATATGATAAATATGTTCATATCTACTTTCCCTGCAAGAACATACTACACTAAGTGCTGCAAGGAATAGCACAATGATTCCACACAAATACACGATACCTTTATTTATAGTTTTTACCACACACAATTCCCTCTTTCTTTCACTCATCTTTTTACAATATCTCATTCATCCTTATCTACTTCTTTCTTTGTTTTATACATGCATACACAAAACCATATAAAAGTACCTAAAGAAATAATTTCTGCAATTCTCCACAAAAATGGTTCTTGGTATTTTACTGCTATAGTTCCTTCATAGTTTGCAGGCACTGTAACCTCAATTGCATGGTTTGCTCCATCTGAGATTTCCATTTTTTCTCCTGTATTCTCATCATATGCTACATAATTGTCATAACAGAACACAGGCATTATCACAATGGAATTTTTGGTACTTTGATTGACGCAATCTACTTTTTTAATTCCTTTTACAATACGATAGTTTGATAAAGCAATTGCACTTCCTGTGCCTGCAACCGGCTCATTGTACTCCCCGATTCCTTCCATGGAAGTACCCTCGATCAAATACTCCTGTCCTGACAAATCTATAGTTCCTATATCACTTATATTACTTGCATTCATTACCTCACCATTTTCTGAACAAGTAGAGATAAAATACCCTGTAGATGTTGCACTAAGTGCGATCACAACGGCAGCAACACATAAAACATATCTTTTCTCTTTTTTCTGTAATAGGATTTTGAACACACAGAGCCAGACAAATACCAGCAAAACAGTGGCAATCTCCAAATATCTCCACGGAAACTGTACCATACATGCAATTCGATTGATTGTTTCACCAAGTCTTTTAATCTGTCTCCAAGGAAAATACGTCGTCGACAGAACCAGTGCAATTCCTGCCAGCACAGTCAACTGTACTCCATATTTATATTCTAATGTTTTTGCAAGATTCCATTTTTGTTTATTCATCATACAAATGAACATTGCTACAATCGCAACAAATAATACAAACCCCAGACACAATGTCATCTCATTCTTCATTCCCCATTTTGAGAATTCAGAATTATATTTATAGAATACATTCACTAGCTGCGGTAAATATAATCCATCTTTATCAATTCCTGTTGCGGACATATGTTTTATTTTCAAATCCATTCCATAAGAAACAATAAATGGTAAGATAAAGAATAAATTTATTGCAACCACCCACATTACAGACTTCATAAATGCAAGCAATTTTTCCTTTTTGCATACTTTCCTAATATTGAGAACTAGAAATAGTACAAGAAATTCAATCGTCATTTCACAGGTGAGAATATGAGATTCCACAATTCCAGTGGCACCTACTACAATAGGAAAATATTTTTTCAGTGACACTCTACCTTCACTTTCTAACACATTATATACACCCCAAATCAGCATAGGTAAAAAAGCATATGCAGTATACTCTCCTACTGATCCACGAACACACACACAGCTCATTCGATATGCTGCAAGAGCGTATAGCATAGTACCGATCAATGCAAGTTTATCGTTTCGAAACACTCCATTAAATGATTTAAAAGCAATGTATACAGTTACAACATTGATTAAAATTACATATATGTTATAGCATAAGTCTACCGGTACTCCTGCCATATATAATGCTGCTGGAACATATAGAAAAATATCTCCATACAACAAAGAAGTGGCATAACTATACCCTCCAGCCATAACGGTTTGCATACGAACTGGAAACTGTAGATTCTCAAATTCCGTTCCTAATGCAGCAATACGATTCAAATGAAAACGAATGTCATGACTCTTATAGACATACGATCCCAATGCAGGAATCGACATAACCACAACCAATAATAATAAGGCTAAAAATACATATCTTTTTTCTATTACAATGGTTTCATTCAATAGATATTTCACGCCACACCAGGCAATTCCTAAAATTAGGATACCAATTAAAAATAAAACGAACAGCTTCATGCTTACACTCCTTTCATTCTAATTCTATTCTCTTTCCACAATCTTCATGGTAGACAAATATCCAGTTCCTTTCGTCAATTGTTTGACTATTTTTTTCTTTCTGTTTTTCTTTACAATAATCGTTGCATTTCTATTGATATCCTTCACTGCATTCTTTCCAATTTTCTTTAATGCACTTCCAGATATGGTTATTTTCTTAAGCCTTTTGTCCCCTTCAAAGGCTTTTGCACCAATGGCTACCACATTCTTTCCAATGGTAACCGATTGCAACGATCCGCATCCCTTAAAAGCTGCAGCTCCAATTTTCTTCACTACATATTTCTTTCCATCCACATTCACAACACCAGGAATATTCACACTTTTAACTGTCTTTTTAGCAGTTCCTATGACAATTAATTTTTCATCTGCATCCAATTTATACTGTATTCCATTCTTTGTTAAAACACTTCCACTTTCCAAAGATACAGAAACATTTGCATTTGCTGCATCTGCATAGTTGCCATTGACATTTGCTTCTCCTGAAACGATCCCGGAATGATTCTCCATACCAAATGTTGCACTGGTTGGTGCTGCACTGGCAGGAACACTGTTCGTTCCTGTTGGCACATTGGCAGTGTCATTTCCCGGCGTACCGGTAGGTCCTGGTTTTTGGCTATTTATAATCTGACCACTGTCGCCCATAGTAGGTTCGGGAGCATTTCCCGGATTAGAAGCTTCCAAACTTCCATTTTGATTCCCAGAAGTATCCTCTGGTCTGATGGTTACCAAAACCGTATTCTCTGAATCCTCTGACGGTTGATTGGTTGACGGATTCTCTTCCGGCTTAGCAGTCACATCGATTCCCACCTCATCGCTTTCTCTTCCTTCATAAGCAACACCTTTGTATTCTATGTATGCAGCCACTTTATATTTCACATGTCCAATCGTTCCATCATTGGTACACTCAAAGGAATTTGTCTTCGTATCTCCAACCACATGCCACGTAGCCGTTGCAGGATCGTATTGATAGACATAATACCCATCAACACCCTCAATGTTACTCCATACCAGTTCCATCTTGTTTGTTCCAGATGTCATTGTAAGATTTTCAACTTTCTTTGGAGTAACCACAATGGTAGTTGAAGCAGTTAATTCCGAGTCATCCATGGTCTGTGCAAGCAAGGTAGTCCCACCCATACTCGCACCTTCTACCAAAGCATAATCGGCATTTTTTTCTCCCGTTTCCTTCTCAATTCGCTCTACATTCACAATTTCCGTATTCATAGAAGTCCACAATAATTCTCTTTTTGATACGTCCTCCGGTCCTACCTTTGCCGCAATTTCAATTTTTTCTCCTAGACTTACTTTGTATAGATTTTCCTCCATATTCAAACGGTCAGCTAATACCGCTTCCAAAGTTTTCACTTTAAAGTACCCATTATGATATCCTAAAAAATAGTTATCCCCTTCTTTGTAACACGGTGCAACCGAGTAAGAATATTCCTTCCCTGCCGTTACATTCTCATCAAAATAAACATAGCTCTCTAATCCATTTGCCGGAATATACTTCACATTTGAAAATTGAATAGAAGTACTCCGTAATATCATGTAACCGGTTATGGCACCTTGGGATACTAAGGACGTCTCATTCTCCATTGGTGTAAAGCTCACATTCACTCCATTGCTTACCACTTCCAACGAAACACCGCTCGGAACCGACTTATTTGTTACAACTCCAATTGGAACCTTTAATTCCAATCCCCAACCATCGTTGACTTTTATTTCCAGAACAGTTGTTCCGTATTTTTTCCCTTGAATGGTATAGGTTCTCTTCCCTGTATCCGATACTACCTTCTCTATGGTTGCAATACTTGGATCTTCCATTGTTGCAAGAATATCCAAACCTTCAAAATCTGCATTAACTGGTCCATAGTTTACGACAAATTCACACGTTCTGTCTTTCTGTAGATTAATCTGTTCTCCGCTTGCCTTCAAGGAAGTAACCGGTATATAGGAATAGGTCGTTGCCGTCACGATATTGTCTTCTCCCTCATAAGTTTCTATGACTCCTTCTTCCCATCTCATTACAATTGGGCGTACTGAAAACTTATACTCTTTTCCCGGGGTAAGTCCACTCACTTTATACTTACAATCCCAAAATTCCCTATGATCATTTAGCATATCCCAGCTGGAAGTATCATCATCCCACTGATAAATCTGATAAGATCGTGTATTCTCCTGCTTGTCCCATGACAATTCAATGGTGTCATTTGTCACATAAGTAGCTGCACAATTTTCTAATTTCCCAGGCTGTATATATACATAGTAAGTTCCACACAACCTTCCATCCTCAGAATATACTTTTATGGCGGTTTTTCCACCACCTAAAATCGTCAACTCACCAGTATCTGACACCTTTGCAACTGTTTCATTGGAACTTGTCCACTTACCTACCCCCTTATTCTCCGCATTGTCCGGATAGTAAGAATCCACCTTTAATTGTTGTGTGGTTCCTACTTTACTATGATCAAAATAGAAATACGGTTGTTCTAGATTAATTTTCTTAACGGTTACAATCCCAACTACTACTTCATAGCTCTTACTCACCGTACCATCCGGAGTCGTTCCCGTTATGATGGCAGTTCCTTTTGTCACACCAGTCACCATACCATTCAAATCCACGGTCGCAATCTCTGGATTTGAGGATGACCAAAGCAATTGCTGAGTTGTACCTTCCGGTTCTACCACATACTCTGTATAATATTTCAGTCCCGGCTGTAACGCAATCTGCTCTTCTACATAAGAAATGGATTTTGCTTTCTCCCTCTCAAATATCAAAGTACACTCTCCATATACCATGCTGCCGTCCAATGGTACCGTGTATACCGTTACTTCTCCATAGACATGTCTGGTAACCACACCCTGACTGTCAACCGATGCCATCTTGTCCGAAGAGGTATACCAGCGAAGCTCTTTTCCTGAAACTTCTGTTTCGGAAATTACTCTCCCATCTTCATCCTTATCCACAGCCTTATAAGTAAGTGCGTCCAAATCGATTGTTTCATCTGTAACGGCCATATGCGTAACTGGTTTTCCATTGTATATGATTTTGGCCGAACTACACAGTTCCTCATTCAAATCTTCCTCTAACTCGATGTCCTGATTGCCACTACATGCGTATTGCTGATTATTGGCAGGTACTTCCACCGCTTGTAATTTATTGTTGTTCACCTTAACGGTTCCCGTTGTATCAGATGCCCTTCTAAAAATCGGGTTTTTATAATACTTTCCTAAGTCATCGGTATATTCTATTGCCGCACTAAAGTTCGTTGTGGTATATCTTGTATTCGGAAAACGGAATTCATTGTTACTTACTTCCAGTGAAGCACTTCCATCTAAACGGAGCAAAGAACGAAAAACATTCAAATCGGTATATCTGGGATAATCATAAATGATGTTATTTGAAAACTTATAACTTCCACCATTGTTGTCATTATATAATGCCATCTGCATACAGTTTGGTCCCACGGATCCAAATCCCTTATATGCATAAACCTTATTTCCAGTCACATTTGTATTCTCTCCCAACAATCCTATACTTGCCAGTGCTATGATCTCATTATCATGGGTTTCTTTTCCAAGCACACCATAGGGAATTACCACATCGGAAAGAATGCGATTTCCTTTTAAGATTAGGTTCCCTCCTACAATATTTCCTTTTCCTTTTCCTACATCACTCGTGATAAAAATATCATTATTCTGCACTAAAATATTCTTTGGATCGCTATTAGAAGAATCAAATACCATGGACCAGGTACTATAGGTACATTTAATCTCAATAATATTATCCTCTATGACGCAATTCTTCATAGCACCAAAGGTCATAAACTTAGAATCTGTTTCACAGATAAAATGATTCCCTGCAACATGAATGTTCTCCACATTTTTTGAATCCGCATAGGCAATGGAAAAACACATGGTTCGATTTCCTATAATATCTACGTACTTTAACTGTACGGAATGAACCGTGTTATTGATAAAATTCACATTTCGGACAGATGCATTCTCATCATCCTTACTAAAGAAACCAATCTGTTCATCTCTTGCATTTCCATACAGATCACAGTTCATAATGGTGATGTTCTCTTCTCCCGATGACCAGATATCAAGCACACCTATGTTTGCTCCGCGATAGGTACCGCTCATCTGTTCCATCCGACAGTCATCCACTGTCACATTTTTGTTTCCACTATAACAACAAAAATTGGAATACTGCTTATCTTCAAAATAATAGGAGCCATAAGTTGATTGGGGGATATTCAAATCTACATTATATAAATATACATTTTCTGAATATACAACAACAAACTGTCTCATGTAGTGATATAAATCCACCTCTCTGGCATCAATTTGAAAATCGCCAAAATACATGTTATTGGCTCCCCAACAAGAAAACATAAACTCTGTATAGCCAGCCTCTTTTCGATAATCGTTATCCGTAAATAATATGGTCTTGTGGTCCCCTTCTCCTACCATATTTAGATTACTGAAATTAATATTGATCTGGTTCGCAATCTTATATTCTCCTTCCGGCATAAACACCATACCACGGTCAAATTGATCCGACTTCTCCTTAACCACTTCTCCTATTCTTATTGCCGCAGCATTAATTGCATCATGGTCTTCTGTAACGCCGTCTCCCTTGGCACCAAACTGCTTAATATTTCCTACTGCCCACTTTACCCCGGAGGTATCCTTATAGGTCGCTAACTGCACATTTGCATATAAACCGTTGGTCAATTGGATTCCTCCAACCTCCTTTTTTTCGGAAACCAAATAACAGGCTGCTCCGCCATCACCTACGGCATAATAACCCTTTGTCTTAACATATCTTCCTACTTTTATATTGGACACAATCATTTCCTCGGTCGTGTCGTATTCGTACTTGACTTCCTGTACATTGGAATAATCAAATGACTTTAAAAAGGAATAATCCATATCTTTATATTGGGCTGTGTTTGCAAGAACCACATCATCGGAAAGTTCCACTTTCTTCGTGTCTGTGGTCTGCTGATTGACTGCCGCATAGCTCTTATGTCCAATGGCAAAAGACCCAAAAAGTGTCCCAAGAATTCCTGCTGCCATCATTATTTTTCTTATACTTTTTTTCATGTTTTCTCCCTTCTTTGTCCCATTTATCGCATTTATTATAACATAAAAGAGATGTGTTTCATATGATTGTTTCCACACATCTCTTTTGTTCAGAATGTCACTATCCACAATATACTATCTTTTGTAAACTTTTCCCTTCACTTTTTCATATACTACTGCCAAAAAGACAGTAAACATTACAATCATAATTGGTTTTGTCCAATCATACAGCACAGACGAAATCCCGCCCAATTTTCCCTCCATAATTCTAACAAACTCCAGTAAAATAAAATGCCCAATATATACGAACAAGGAATACTCTCTCCCCAGTGTTTCCAGTTTACTACCCTTTCCAAAATTCGGTAGTTGCAATGCAAGCATAAATACTGTAATCGCAAATACAATGGTACCGATTTCATAAATATTGATTCCGTAGATGGATGGACCGCCAAATATACCAATTTCGCTGAAAGCCATTCCAAGCATCGCCAAACTGATAAGCATTTTCTTGTTCATTCGCTGCCATATCTTCGCATTCTGATTAAGACAATGCCCAAGGAAAAAGTATGGAAATCCATCCACCCAGAAGTTCTGTGTATAATGCCAATTACCAATCTTTGTTGCAAGCACCCTAAGAACAAAGGTTACTGGAATGAAAAAGTACAACCATTTCACTTTGTCCACTTTGGAGAACAAAAATAAAAAGAAGTAACAATATAACAATGCACCTAAAAACCACAAATGTCCACCATCAAACATGGAGGTGTCGTTTAATGCTACAAGTTTTATAAAATTCTTCAAATTGAAAACAGACAGAATATCCTGTACGTTTTTTGCACCTAATGCTATTTTAACAAACATCCATACAATATAAAGAACCAATACACGAACTGTCATACTGGTCATATATTTTGTTTTTTTCCAACCACGCTCTGCTGCCACTTGTGATTCTCCTGTATAAGAATAATATCCTGCAATCAGAAAAAACAATGGCACGAATGCAGTTGCTGCAACCAATATCACAGTTCCAAACACCCCTGGAAACAAGGCATGTCCAAATACAACTCCTATACATGCGATGCCTTTGAGAACGTCCAGACAATGATTGATTTTTCTCTCTTCCGACATATTCCCTCCTATTTTCGTAACAGTTCAGCCTGGGGCTGTCCTGTTACGGCTCACAGCAAGCTTACGCATGCAAATTGCTGTGAGCCACACCTAATTTACACTTTCATACGTCCTTGCACAGCAATGTGCGCAAGGACTACCTAAACTGTTACTATTTTTCTAATATTTTTAAATACATATCTTGCATTTTCACGGCTTCTGTATGAATGCTATAACCGGCAGCCTTTATGGCATTCGTCATATCTCTGCGCTCATATCCGGGAACAAATGACAAGATCTTATCTGCCCACACATCCGCAGATGCGGTCAACGGTACAAAATGCGCCAGATCCGTTATCCCAACCTCGCTGGTCACAGTGTCAGAAAAAATAGAACATACGCCGGAAGCCTGTGCTTCCACCCCAACCACCGGCAACCCTTCATATAAAGATGGAAGAACAAACACATCCATCATCTGGTACATTTCATTTACATTGGGAATAGAACCTGTAAATACCACAGCATCTGTCAGCCCTAAAGAACCAATCTTTTCTCGAATTTTTTCTTCTAATTCTCCCTCGCCAATCAGAAACAAGACTGCGTCCGGGTTCTTCTGATGCACTTTCGCAAATATATCAATCAAGAACGTGTGGTTCTTTTGATACATAAATCTTCCCACATGACCAATGACAAATTTATCCTCGACTTTGTATTTTTTTCTAAGCTCTGCACGAATCTGTTCATTGTATACAAACCGCTCTTCCTCAATGGCATTTTTAATCAACGTATAATTTCCGCTCTCTACTATTTTTTTTCCAAAATAAAACTCAATAGCCAACTCCCCACATCCCCAAAAGTCTGTAGTTGCGTTCTTCATATGAGAACGGCAATACTGCTTGATCGGCCACTTCATATCGAAATTAATCTTGGAATTGTGACTGTGGGCAATACGGTGTGGTATCCCATTTCTCTGCGCTTCCCGTAATGCATAATAAGCCAAAGCTCCATTGTGGGCATGTACGATTTGAATCTCCGGATTTTTTTTGAATAAGTCTTTCATATATGCACGATACTTTGGAAGCTTGACCGGATTAAATCCCGGTGTCACAAAAATTCTCCCGCCTAACTGTCGAACTTCCTCCTCATAGGCACCTTTCTTTGGCTTATTACACAGAAAATCAAATTGAATCAATTCTCTGTCTATATGTCTATAATAATTCATAAGCATGGTCTCCAGCCCTGCACGGTCCATATTGCTTACCGAATGTAATACTCTAATCACGTCTATTCTCCTTTCTATAATGTCTCAATCCCCTTAAGGGACATTTCTATCATACCACACAAACAACGAAACTCGATAGATTTTTTTGAAGAATACAAACTCCGGTTCCTTCTTTTCCTTATTAACGCATGAAAAACCCGCTATATCAATCCTTTTTCGGACCGACATAACGGATCTTTGCGAAGTCTCCAGGAATCAAAAAGAGCTGTGCACTAATTCTTAGTGCGGCAGCTCCGTTCCTTTTTCTTTATATATTGGATAAGTTTATAATCAAATCTTCATAAATACAAACCGAAATATCATCCTCAAAAGAATATTGTCCAGAGTGTTCTTCCTGATCAAAATCAAATACGGTTATCGTGTTTTTCATTGGATTGACAATCCAGTATTCACGAACTCCGGCAGTACGATATTTAAAAAGTTTAAAACCGTAATCCATTTGCTGGGAGCTTGGTGAGACCACTTCAATAATCCAGTCAGGAGCCCCAACGCACCCTTTGTCAGTTAATTTATTTGGATCACATATGACTGCAATATCAGGTTCCACATAGTTTCTATCATCTTTATTTAGAAAAACTGCAAATGGAGCAGGATAAATTTCACAAATCCCTTGTTTTTTCTGGATGTAATCACGAATTTTGTAGTGCAATTCGGAAATTAGTTTTTGGTGCCTTCGGTTGGGCGGAGCCATCATGTACATTCGACCATCAATTAATTCGGCTCGTTTTCCCTCTGGAAGAGCATAGATATCATCTATTGTAAACGAATATTCCTGCGGTAGTGACATAATGATCAGTCCTTTCATATGACATCTTTTCGCAATTTTATTATATGATAAAAATCAATAAGAAACAATAGATATGTACACGACAGCTCCAAAACCTGAAAATTTTGCATCTTCATTTTCAGTAGAAAAAATCACCTTTCCCTCTCCGGACTTTAAATACTTCTGTGCCAGTACTGTTCCTGTTCCTAATACATCTGCATCTCCACTAAAGAATGCCTGTTCCTCACCTGTTACTGAATTTAAAACATCTATCTTTGTCTCATCCAGATGAAACCCTTTCACAACCGCTGAAAACAATTTATGTAATACAGTACCCCTTTGTACCACGATTTTTTTCCTTCTATGTCACTTATAGAGTTAATTGTATCATCACCTGATTTTGCCACATATACATAATTAGCCCGAGAATCCGTTATCCCAATTATTGAAACAGGAACGTTATTTGCTATTGCCACTAAGCCGGCAGATCACCTTCTAATACAATGTCAACATCTCCAGCGGTAAATGCTTCATTGGCAGGAACAAAAAAGCACCCCTTAAGTATTGTTCTATACCTAAGGGGTATCCTTTCACTGTATCATTTTTTAATTTATTCTACTTCATCTAAGCAATATACTAGTCTTGTCTCTAGCGTAACTAAATCTCCATTGGAATCATAATTTTCTTCCGTTTCCACATTTGTCATTTTTTGTCCATATAAATTCCGGATCCATCGGAAGGAACCAACCTGATTGTTTTTGATAATCATTTTTTGCGGTGTCTCATCTCCAATCCCATATGCTAACAGCCCTTTATTCTTTGACGAGATATTTGGCGTATTAAATACGTTATCACTAAATGTAATAATATGTTCATTAATGCTTGCATGGAACCCTGCATACAACAAATACCCGGTAAATGCCATACTTGTCTCTCTATCATGATCATCACATAGATAATCTACCATATTTCCAGTGACTGTTGAGTTACGAGGAACAGAATCATACTTTGCAAAGTTATGCATATACCCATTAATTGTAATCTTATTATCTATCACCGATTCTGGATTAAGTGCAAATGCTCCACAGCACTTCATGTTAATTGTGTTTCCAATCAACTGCCCTTTATCGTACATAAATGTATACGTATAACAATCTGCATCAATTCTATTATCCTTAATCACCGCATCACGTTTGAAAATTGATGATAATCCAGCTTCTGTTTCACTTGCAACAACGATGTCATTATTCCGAATTGTTACACCCGGTCTGGCATCAAACAAAACCCCTTTAGAAGTATTTGATGTATGAAGCATATCAAATGTATTATTTTGAATATAGCAATCTTTTACTGCACCAAACGTCATAAAATTCGATGGTACTTCAGCCTTTACATAGTTATTTTCAAATACTACATTACTAATCTGTTTTGAATCATCATAAGCGATGGTAATCGCCATTGTCTTATCTGATACATTTGGTGCTGAGTACGCGTACATCTTATTATTTGCAATATAGATATCGGAGATTGCAGCATCTGCTCCCGTCTTTGTAAAAATACCAAGCATCTCATCGTGTGCATTCTGCTTCATAACACAATTGGTAACGGATACTCCGGAACAACCATTGCTCCACATATCAATAATTCCTAAGGAAGCACCTCTTTCCACGCATCCCAGCTGAAACATTTTGCAATTATCAATCTTCACATTATGCCATCCAGTATATAAGGTAACATTTGTATACTGACGGTTTGTATTTCCATCTCCAGCCACCACATTTTCCTCAACAATAAACTCTGAATTTGTAATACTGATATTATTGCAGAACATCAAACTTACCTGTCTATAATATGGTGCCCAATAAGTTTCTCTGGCTTCTACCCGAATCTTGTCAATGCTAAGATTATCTCCGATTACCGTAATAAAATGCTCATCGTAGGTTACATATCCATTATCAGTATAAAGAATGGATTTGCTTCCCTCTCCCTGTACGGTGTAATTGTCTCCTCCCAGATATATCTTACTTCCACAACGATATTCCCCTTTTGGAATAAAAAGCACTCCACCATCCACTGCATCAATTAATGTTACTGCTTCATTGATTCTCTCTGCGTCATCATTCATTTCTAACGCGTTCTTCCTTACCATAATTTGTTTGCAATGTCCTGCTCCTAACTGTAAAACATTGATTGTTTTATTTTCCACTACAATGTTGGCAAACTGACCAGTTGGGAGCTCATAGCTGGAATACTTATTTCCTGTAGATCGGAATTGCACCTTATAGGTTGCAGCTCCTCCATCTCCAACCGTATAAAATCCTTTTGTTGTAAAAGTTGTACCATATGCAACCTTCTTGTTGTATTTCTGCATATCTGCCACTGTATCAAACTCTACATAAGAAGCAGGATTGAACTCCGCTTTACTGTTCTCATATTTTACATTTATAATCTGTCCATATACTCTCCATGAGTAACCAACCGGTTTCATTGCATACCATACAACATCCTCCCCATCTGTAATATAATCCGATGTCTGAGAGCCTTCTGTTACAATTTTTGATGCAACCAGTTCCTCATCATTTACGATTGCTTGCGGATTTACTATCCTTCCTTGATTTCCCCAATAAAATTCTTTCTGGCTTATTTCATCAAAAGTAGTTGGTCTTTCCTGACCTTCTTTCAAAATTTGGAAGAACGCAACTACAGGTGCTGCTGTTGGTATTGCTGTTGGCTTTACTGTCGGTGCTACCGTTGCCTTTGCCGTTGGTGCTACCGTTGCCTTTACTGTCGGTGCTACCGTTGGCTCTGCTGTCGGTTTTGCTGTCGGTGCTACCGTTGGCTCTGCTGTCGGTGCTACCGTTGCCTTTGCCGTTGGTGCTACCGTTGCCTTTGCCGTTGGCACTACCGTTGGCTTAACTGTTTCTTTTACAATTTGCTCGTCCTTATCTACATCTACAATTTCCCCATAAATCTGATAACGATATCCTCTTTGTCTCATTGCAAACCATTTAATCGTCTGATTCTCACCCAAATGACTGGTTGCTGCTTTTGTTACACACGTTGCAACACTTCCTACCGCCTCCTCATCATTTTCTGTGGTCAAAACACCTGATGCGGTTCCCCAATCACACCAATAAAACCCTACATTGCCATACTCATCAAAACTTGTTGGACGTTCCTGTCCTTCCTTTAGCACCCAATACCCTACTGTATATGTCACTTCAGGTGTTGGTTCTACTACCTCTTCCTTATCATCTACAATCTCTCCATAAATCTGATATCGGTATCCAATTTGTCTCATAGCAAACCATTTGATTGTCTGATTCTCCCCTATATGACTCTTTACTGCAGGTGTGATACCCGTTGCAAGTTTTCCTACCGCTTCCTCATCATTTTCAGTAGTCATAACTCCTGATGCAGTTCCCCAATCACACCAATATAACCCTACATTGCCATACTCATCAAAACTTGTTGGCCGTTCCTGTCCTTCTTTCAACACCCAATATCCAACGGTGTAAGTGGTTTCTGACGCAGCATTTACATAACTCCCAGGTAAATTTACCGATGTAAACACCATTACCATACACATTAAAATTACAACAAATGTCTTACCTCTTTCTTTTCTCATAATGAATCCCCTTTCAATACTTCATGAAAAGAAAACAAAAAACCCTACTGACAAAAAATCTGCCAATAGGGCCTGCATTTGTATCGAACAAAATTCGGTAACCGGCTGTCATAGAAGTCCTCTTCCTTAGACCCTTGGCTTTGCGCCCCCGCTTTTCAACGGATTTGCCATTTTCGTTTTCTCTCATTTCAATGTTTTATTATTATGACAATATACTAACATAGCATGAAGAATAAAAAAATGGGACCTTGGGACCATTTTTTTACATATTCTGATAATTATGTACACTTTTCGCTATTTTGGTAACAGTTCAGCCGAGCAGAAATGATTGTGCAATCTTCCTAAAAATTGTGCAAACCTTACTTACTTGATGAATAAAATTCCTCATACTGCTGATTACTAAAGCCAAACGCTTTGTCAACGAACTTTGTACCTGCCAAGGAAATTACAACAATCAGAAAGCACACAAGTAAAAGCAAAGAAAGGCATCTGTTTTTTATAATTCTTATATACAGCTTTTCTTCCTGATTGCGGTAAATTTGTTCGAGAGCTCCCAACAAATATTGATATCCCTTTATAGCATAAGGTATTAGGAGCACAAAATATGGCATTACATACTGACATTTTGCCTCCCAGAAGAAATGGAAGACAAATCCCCCTATAAATATGGTAGCCAACAATAGGTGCTCTGTTTGAAGATCTTTTCTACCTAAAAATATCCAGATACATACACCTGCTAAGATCAAGGTTTGGTACAAATTACAATACCCTCGAATCACTGGATTTCCAGGTTCTCCAAGAACACTTTTGAATACACCGGCAACCTTTTTCACTTCTATTCCATCGGATTGTCTTTTGGTCAAATCGTTTATCCAGAAACATTCAAAAGTTGGATTGTTCCACTGGGATAGAGTCTTCTGATAAAAAAACTTCACCGTATATGCCGGATTTGACAAAAACTCCTTCATTCGAACCACAAGATCTTCTTTCACCTGAAGCTTTGTCTGCTCTGTATTGCAATCATTTGCACGATACACATCTTCATTGTACTGATTATGCCAGCCATATGCCATATACCCTTCCTGCATTCCCATCACAACCCATGCAAGTGTGGGCACCCCAGTTGCAATCTTCTCCCCGACAATGTGTTCTGTGTGGAGCTTCACCCCATTACTCAGACAAATTGTTGCACTCAGCAACCCAACCAAAAAGATTGCGCTCTTTTTCTTTGGATGCTTCACAAAATCCAACAGAAGAAAAATCACCACTCCAATCAATGGAATTAAAAAATTTTCCTTGATTATAACTGCCAATGCGCAGGTAATTACAGCCCACACAATGTTTATGTTCTGACGATCCGAAAAATATTTCATGGCGAAATATATCCCAGCTGTAGACAAAGCCTGTCCGATCAAATTTCCATAAATAAAAGTGGCATAACAGGAAATCGGAAAGAACATTATGGTAACAACACCAACTAAATATGTATTGTGCCTTAAGTACATTTTCCCTATTCCTGCCATTCCAATCATGATACCAATAAGCGACACTACATTCAATACGCACACCGTTTTATAGCCAAAAGGAAAAACTTTAAATAGCCAATAAAACAAATACACAATTCCAACCTGATTGGGATATACACTCATATATCCTCCAACTTCATAGGCTGTGTAATCCTCACTGACCATTGCTAATGCCGTATTTACTACACTTGCCTGATCCGCTCGGGGGTCCATGGATACATACAATGTTATGCACGCCATTACAATTCCGTATATTCCAAGTAATCCATACCAAAGCATTTTTTTATACTGGTCTGCCAGCTTATTACTTATCCATCTTTGATATAAGAATGCAAGCAACACTACCAACACAAATGCCACTACATGCTTATATCCTGCATCCGACAAAAAATAGGTATACTCATCATGATTGACAAAACAACTTCCAAATACACTTACCATTGCCAAAAAAACAACAATGACAGAAAACAGCCCATATACAGCCCATTTTATTATTCCATCCATTATGTTGCTTAATTTCTGCATACTTCACCTTCTTTTCTATTCCTCACACTTGATTTGATACACGATATAATCGTCCATACCGGCATCCAGATAATCCACCTCTATAATATCTACTTTTTTATCTGTGATCCCTTTTATAAAATCTAGATTTCCACCAGCAATACCGATTACATACACGTTATCCCCATATAAAACAGCATCACGAACACTCTCAATGCCTTCCTTTTCTAATTTCGATTGATAAATGGGACTGTTAGAAAACCAATCTCCAAGAGACAAAAAATTTTCATATATATTGGGATTATTATAATCAAACACATACTTACACTCTACAACAGAAAATACATCTAAAAAATAGAAATTGTCCGAATGAGAATTGCAATATTCCTCAATTATATATTGGTCGCCGTACCCTGCTTCTATTTGGCTTCTCCAAATCAGCTTACTCGACAACTTCACATCATACACTAAAACTGCCAGTATTGCGGCTATCAGACCTACATAGCCGACCTTTCTCCAAATGCTATTGTTCTTAATTTCTTTTGCTCTATTTTGTATCATTACATAATACATACACACCAATGGCGTTACAATTTGCATTAGCAGCATACTATGAGAGACTCTTGGCAAGATTCTGTCTTTATATCCAAGATAAAACCACAAAATCGCGTGTACACAAGCAAAAAACACTGCCAGTATTGCATGCTTTCTGTCCCTGTAATAGATGATACAAAAACCTGCCATTCCCCAAAAAGCAAACGAAACCAATGCCATCATTTTACTCTCAAGCAATCCATCCTTAACCACGACACCTATCGCATTTTTTATTCGATTTGCTACTGAT
The DNA here is from genome assembly GCA_045124315.1 of Lachnospiraceae bacterium. GTDB lineage: Bacteria > Bacillota > Clostridia > Lachnospirales > Lachnospiraceae > CAG-411. The sequence continues at coordinate 35,219 of JBGVLO010000169.1, read as the reverse complement.
CTTGGATTCTGATATGCGCTTGCAATATCGTCTACTAACTCTATTAATTCCTTATCATACAAATACAAATCATAAGACTTAAGAACGGCACACTGTTCTCTCGAAATTCCTAATTCTTCATACATTTCAATATTTTGGTCATAATCGATGAGATCATCATATGCATAATCAAATACTTCTGTTCTGGCCTTATTGTACTTCACATAATTGCTCCACCCATCACTACTGTAAGCCAAATGATTCCAACCAATGGATACTGCTATGACCCCCACCAAACATCCTAAAAAAACAAGCTGCTTTTTCCTATTTTCTTTCTGGTATATCATCTTGTATATCCAGATTATGCCGCAAATCGGAATCACCATCAGGAACAAATCCGTTCTCATATTGAAGGAAATAAAACACAAAACCAATAAAAGTGCAAAATCTCTTATTCTATCCTCCCCCAGTACATACACTACGATTACAGTTACTCCTACAAATGCGGCTACTGTGGAATAGGTAAACCTTGTGACTTCATTCAGCCAGCACAAAAGAAACAAGCTGTAAAAAACCACCTGGGAAATTATTTTTCTTACAATTCCATCTTGTTTCCTCACAATATAGTATGTATTAATCCCAATCATTACCAATTGTATTATAAGCAAAAATAGTGCATACCAATCATGGGATGGTGACAACTTATAAAAGCACTGTATAACCAATGCCAAAGGATATTTTATGTATACTAAATGTGCCTCAGAATATCCCAAAAATTTTCCGGACAAAAACTCCATCATATACCGATCATCGTGTACCTGATAATTAATGGACCATTTTGTAAAGATCCAAATCATAAACAAAACCCACGGCCCGAAAACAATGACACTATTTATCCACTCTTTTTTCTCTTTTTCCATCCATATTCACCTTTTTTCTTTTTTAAGAAACCTTCTAAAAAAACAACCATATCCATTCATTGCAAAAATGATAAACACAGGCACAAAAATATAACAATATCTTGCCCTTCCTTCAAATAGTAATTCAAATAAAAAGAACCCAAACAAAGTGATTGCAATTGTGACCATACACTCTTTGTCGTCAAAAGACGTTTTATCCCTGAGTGCAAGCATATTGCATGCCACACCCCCCAATACGAGCATCCATATGGTCTGCATTACCAGTCTGAACACAGGAAATGCCGTTCCCTCTTTATAATAGATTTCCCGAAAGATCGGTGCAAAAATTGGATTTGGACATTCCGTCTCCACACTTCGAAATTCTCCTTCATTCCACCATCCAAAAGTTCCATCATTATAGGTTCCCAGCACTTTCTTGATGGTGTGCTTTCCTAATCCCATAATCCCGTAGTTCTTCACACGTTCTATTGCCACTTTTTTATTTGCCTTCGTTCTCTCTTCTGCCGTATCAAATGACTGGGAATAATATACATCATCTGCATAAAATGCACCATCTGATACATCATTTAAGCCCATCATAGCATAGTGCCAAATTCCAACGGAAGCTTCTTTGTCAATTTCATACCCTATTTTTTCATATACATTACATATTTTAAAACCAAGAAATAGAATTCCCACTGTACTGATCAACACAACTACTCGAACCAAATTCTTTCCTTTCTTCTGGATCAACACCAGAATTTCATTGATCACGATCGCAATTAATGGAATGGCATTGGTCGCCTTCAGCTGATACCCAATCAATCCCACTATACCAATGAGAATCATGGTGAAAACAGACTTATCTTTTCTCTTTCCTCTCTGGTACAGCCAAATCAGCAATACCGGAATAAAAATACATGTGGCATCCGTGTACGGGATAATCCACCATGGATTAAGTCCAATCAATATTACATACAAAATCCATGCATATACAGCCATCTTCTTATTTTCAAACTGTTGCTCAGATACAAGATAGATCAAGATTCCAGTCAACGACGAAATCAAACACTGTCCCATTGCAATAATAGGACGGATAAAAATACTTCTCAAACCTATCATGTTTCCAAATTTAAAAAAAATAGTATATAAAGCTAATATTCCACAATTATTGGGATAAGTGGAAAAATAATCCCACTCCATACTTGCGGTATCTCCATTGGCAATAAATGCAGCATTTCTAGCCACCATTCCAGGATCCCATCCCGGCATAAAATAAATATTATAAACCACAAAACACTGATACAAAAATAATACTCCACTTACTATTCCTATGATTTTTGTAATCTTATGTTCTTCTCCACCAAAGATAACCTTTCTTTTCCCAAATCGGATCCAGGCTCCAAGTAATCCTATCCCCCCAAGAAACAATACTATGTTTGGGAGTGCAAACTCCACCTTAAAGCCATAATCCAAATATTGAAAAATCAAATTATTCAATAAGACTATTGCAAATACTATTCCGGTTAGTCCAACCATTATTTTTTCGAATTTTGATAACATGCCTTTCCACATCCGTCATCTCTCCTACATACAAACAATTTTTCATACCCTGCAATTTAGAAAAGCGGATTTCACAATCCGCCCCTCCTCTACTGTGTCTGATACTGATACACATTATAAACAATCCCCTGACTACTCTCAATGGTATCCACAATCTGACAACTTACATTCTCTCTTAGTTTTTCAATAAAACGCATATCTTTATCTGTACTGGCAATCACATACACATTTCCTGCCTCAAAAATAGAGTCCTGAATATTGGTAATCCCTTTCTCATTCAGCTTTTTCCAGAACAATGGACTATATCCCATCCAGTCTCCCAACATGGCAAAATTTACATATTCGTTTTTATTAAAGAAATGATAATGATATCCACCTTCATAATCAGAAATAGAATATAAATCCACAAAATAGAAATTGTCACTGTGAGAATTGCAATATTCTTCCACATCGTAATAATTTGTTCTGGAATAAGAGTCTATGTTAATATTTCTCTGCTTTGCATAAGACACGGTTGAGGTTCCCAATAAAACAATCCCGCAAACTACAATCACCATTTTCGGAATCTGATTCCAATGAATGGTTTCTTTCTTTTCTTTCTTTTCTTTCCAAAAATAATAGACGCAGAGCAATGCCATAATGGTAAACAGAAACATCATACTTCTGGATACTCTCGTCATTACCCTTCCACGGAAACCTAAATACAACCAAAGCAACACTTGTAAAGCGATAAATCCAGTTGCCAGTCTCAACCGAACCCAATCTTTGTATGTTACCAACAGCACTAAGGTACAAAACCAGACAAAAAACGTTAACAAGGTGACCAGCTTATTTCCCATCAACACACCATAAAAAATTGTCTTTACATCTTCCTTCAGTCGTTCCCCAACGGATCGCTCCTCTGTGTGTGCATCGACTAATTCCTGAATCTGATCTTGTAATTCCGGTACTAAAGTCACATCATACGATTCAATAATATCCCGATCATTCTCATCCATACCAAGTTCCTGATAAACCGTCTGGTACTTCTCGTAATTCAACAGATCCTCACGATAATAATCATATAACAAAATACGTTTTTCATTGTAGGCAAACAAGTGCTTCCACTCATCGGAACCATACATATGATTGTCAAATCCTATGACTGCTAACAGACCCACACCTAACCCAACTGCAAATAAAATAGGTGCCAGTTTTTTTTCGCTTACAATAAAGTCATACAACCAGATTACCCCAGCAAAGGGAAGTACCATATAAAATGTTTCATACCGAATATTATAGGTAATCACCATCAGCAAAATGCAGATCACATAATCCTTTGGCCTATGATCAGAAATCACGTACCAGACAATTGCCGTCAGTCCTAACATCGCTGCAGATGTGGTATAGGTAATGCTTACGATTTCTGTAACCCACATGGAAAACAATAAACCATAAACCAAGAATACAACCAATGCTTTTGCTTTGTTACTCTCAATCTTCTTAAGCAATTTATACATAAGCAAGGTCACACATAACAGCTGCATTCCGATCATAATGGTTCCATACCAGTCTACACCTGGAATTACTTTGTACAAAGCAGCATATACATAACTAATCGGGAACCGAATATGTATCATATAGTCACTTGGACTACCTGTATATTGTCCCGATGCAAATTGCATAAGATATTTATCATCGCACACCTGATACATAAATGGAATTCCGATGGCACAGATCAATAAAAATACCAGACTCGCCCCACAGGACCATATAGCCGCCCACTTTTTATTCTTCTTTTTTTCTTCCATAATGAAAGGTCTCCTATTTTTCGATGTTTGTCTCTCTCGTAATATAGATTGGCCGTTCCTTTGTTTCTAAATACATCTTAGATAGATACATTCCCTGTATTCCTAAAAACAACATCTGGAGACCACCTATAAACAACATAATGGTGATCGTGGAAGGCCATCCGGCAACAGGATCCCCATATAAAACCGCTCTTACAATAATAAAGATCATAGCAAGTACAGCTGCTATACAACACAATACTCCGGTAATGGATGCGATCCAAAGTGGTGTAGTGGAGAATGCAATAATTCCCTCTAAGGCATATAAAAATAGTTTCCAAAATGACCACTTGGTCGTTCCTGCAGAACGCTCCACATTCTCAAAAGGTATCCATTTTGTCTTAAATCCGATCCACCCAAAAATACCTTTGGTAAATCGATTATATTCTCTCATTGCCAGAATAGAATCTACCATCTGTCTTGTCATAAAACGATAATCTCTGGCTCCATCTACAATGTCTGCATTGGAAATCTTATTGATCAATGCATAAAATCTTCTTGCAAACCAAGAACGGATGGGAGCTTCTCCTTTGCGGTCTGTTCGCATGGTTGCCGCGCAATCATAGCCTTCTTCCGTAACCGCCTTATACATCTCCTCCAATAAAAACGGAGGATCCTGTAAATCCACATCCATGGTAACAATATAATCACCCGTAGCTGCTTCCAACCCGGCAAACAACCCGGCTTCTTTTCCAAAATTTCGTGAAAATGAGATATATTTCACTCTGGAATCCTCCAAAGCCAGACGCTTCATTTCCATCAAAGTGTGATCCTTACTCCCATCATCCACAAAAATAAACTCAAATTCCAAATCCGGCATCTTTGGAATATACTTCTGCATCTCATCATAAAATATTTGAATGGTTTCTTCCTCATTATAGCAAGGTACTACTACCGAACATTTCTTCATTGACTCCACTCCTTTCTTACATTAATTGTAAATCAATACTATTTTATCATTTTTTCCTATCAATCACAAGTAGCCGACGGTCAACTGTGGTAACATCTAACTGTTACAGTTCACAGATATGTGAACTGTAACGGATTTGGGCAATGCTGCGCATGAAAAATTGCCCAAATCTGCATACGGTAGACTTTCATACGGTATTTTCGGTACCGAAAATACCTACCTCTGAACAGTAACATCTAACTTTCATATATCATGATTTTATAAGTAAAGAAAGTACACGATGTAGGATCCACGCAACAATTACCGTTCCCAGGAAAACCAGCAAATTGATGGTCACACCCCAGGGATCCACTGAAAATATGTCTATCACACTTCCTACCTTTCTTAATATCATTTCATGCAATAAATAGATTTCTAATGTGAGCATTCCTATAAAACTCAATCCTTTGAAGTCGTGTCTGCTTTTTTCAAAAAATAGGCTCAATAAGAGACACAGCGGAATACTTACAAGCACATATACAAAATACTTATAATCATATCTTACAAAAGATAAGTAGTTATATTTCCGAACTAAATTTACGAATACCATACCAAAAACACCGATTATTCCAACCATAAAAAGATAATTTTTTCCAATATCTACTTTTCGGTAACTCAATTCCCCAAAGGCAATTCCCATAAAGTATACCGGCCAGCGGAATAGAAAAATGAAATAATCTCCATTGTGAAATAGAATACTCAATCCTAATAAACCAATCCACACAATACCATAGGTAAGATATGCTTTGAATCTGCTTTTTTCATATATGCGCATAAACAAAGGAGTCATGGCATAAAAAAGTAACTGTGCGGGAATATACCAAAAAAGTAAGGTACCATTTAATAGAAAGCTTAATCCGGTCATACACTTAACTGTTCCCCAGATATTTAATTTTGTCAATTCAAAGCCCACAGCATCCAATTGTCCATACAAATTTACCAGAAACCAGGCAGGCACAATTCTCACCATCCGCTTTTTCATAAATTGTCCATAGGTTTGTTTCTTTAAACACGCGTAATACATTCCAAAACCAGATAAAAAGAAGAAAATATCCACTCCCATATCCCCGGAAAAGCAAAAGAAATCTACCAAATCATTTGTATGAACAATACTACTGTGAAATAGCGCCACAATCAGTATAGCAAATCCCATCAGCTGCCCACGATATTTACTGATCAAGCTCATATTCATGTATTCCACCTCTTTCATCTTTTCACAATTCTCTTTACTTTTCTTACAGCACGTCGAATAATTTTTTTCTTGTTCTGGAAACTATCATGTCGCATCTCTTTTTTCAAGCAGGTTATCTGAATCGCCTGATCAAACTCACCAACCCGATAGTTTTTCAAAAACAAGTCTCTATCCTTGTGTGGTGTGGCTGGTTCTCGCAACTGCGTATTTCCCTTAACAGCCTCTTCCAATGGTCTTTGTTCCAGATAAAATTTATCCTGACATTCCAAAAGAAATCTTTCTGCTTTCTCTGTATTTACTAATATTACGGATACTTTCCCCGTATATTCCACTTGCAGTGCAGACTTATCCAGTTCCCAAAAATCTCCTATGGTAAAATCAGAAATTCTATTTTCCTGAGCATAGGGGCATGTATAGCAGTTTTCCCGATAAATGAGACTTTCCAGAAATGCTCGAAAATAATAATCCTGATACGCATCTTTTCGATAAAACGTTTTTCCTTCCTGACTATAAAAACACAGGACAAAATCGTCTTTTCCCCGAAATGTTGCTTTCTCTGCTTCCTTCCCTTTACACACACTATTTTGATAGTCTCTCAGATATGTAATAGGTGGTACTCCGTGACAAATGATATCCACAGTGATTAATTTTTCATAATCCTTCCTTAAAACCCCCTGTAACCCTGCAATCTGACAAGGTGTTCCAACATATAGAACTCTCTTATCTGCCTCAAGCTGTTCCTTTGCTTTTACATAAGAATTTGCAGTATCTGCCTGCACATACTTTGAGGTTTTAAACTTCTCCAAGCCTTCCATAGTATCTGCCATCTCAAAGTCCAATACGAGATTCTCCCCTTCACGAAAAGATGTGCCAAAGACAACCCCTTCTTGTTCGATTACAGTTCTACCAAAGCCAGTTGCAATCCCACCAGAAGCACATGTACTTCTGTCAGTATCTGATTTGTTCCAGGCAGCATAGCATGCCTTTGGTTTTCGAAACTCTACTCCTGATACAACTGGACATACCTTTTTACATAAACCACATTCAATACATTGTGTTTCATTGACCTTCGGCATAGGCCGTCCTAGAGAATCGATTTGCTTTTCAATTGCCTGTCTTGGACATACATTCATACAAGCAAAACAACCGGAACATTTATCACGATTACATATTTCCACTATTCTCACCTCTTGTTTTATCTAATACTATTTTTTAAATATTCCTCGCTTTGTTTTCTTTCCTCTTCTATTTGCTGTTTTACTCTGTCATAGTCAAAATCAGTGGTAATAATCTGCTCCATATCCTTGATACCTCCGAGAATCCGATCTTCCAATCCAAACCTTTTCAGTAAATCCGATAACTTCTGTGAATTTGCGTCACGAATAATAGTAGCAAACTTTTTTCCATATTTGATAGAAAATACGGATCCATGAAAAGTGTCTGTCAAAATATAATCTGCGTGTTGAAAATACGCCAATACTTCAAATGGTGATGGCTGAATATGCTCCCACTCCAAACGTTGTTTCTGCCCAATTGTAATGATCTTCTTTCCTTTTTTCTTGGCAAAAGCATTAATTTCCTCTGCCTCTTCTTCTGTAATTCGATCCTTATATCCGTACACTATAAAATAGTCTTTCATAGGAACACTACTTGGAATCATACCTTCGTAATCGCATAGGAATACTGGATCCACATGATACTCAGGATCAATCCCCACCAAATCCTTGATCACAGCTACTGAATTCTTATCTCTCACAGAAATATTACTCATTTTTTTTAGAAGTTCTGCTACTTCCTCCTTAATTCCGTATTTTTCCAGGCCTTCAACAGTAGTTGTTCCAAAAGAGGCAGCATAACTCATAACTTTCTTCGCATTGGCATCTTTACCAAATAATTGTCTGGAATAGCCCACATCCGGATTTGTCTGCAAGCAATTAAATACCTCATCACTGCCGATCACGATCACATCCTCTTTTGCTCTAGGATTGCGTTCTTCTTTTATTCCTAACAGTGGAAAATATAATTCACGAAAATCTTTTCCCAAATTCATAAGATAACGATTATATTTTCTTATCTTCCTGCTTTTCGGACTTCTATTCTCCCACACATAATTAATCGCCTTCTGCACTACATTTTTTCTCTTTGGTGGCTCATAATCCTTGTTTGGATTTGGTACCACCGGCGGTTCTATTTCATAATCCACAAACTCTACCTCATGCCCCATCTTTTCAATGGTATTCTTCAGTGAATATGCCTGAAGAAAGGAGCCATAATTTACAATACGCTGCATTGATATAATTCCAACTTTCATACAAATCCTCCATTTATGTTTGATACATGAAATACTACTCTCCAACAACTAATTGGTAGATTCCATATCCCTCCCCAATGGCTAATTGTTCTATCTCAACTAACGAAGCATTTTCCCAGGATATGGATTTCATATACTCTAGATTTTCGTTTTCCTTTGCTATCACATATACATTCCCATTATTAAGAATTGCGTCCCTTACACTGGTTATGCCTTCATTTCTAAGTTTTTCTGCATATAACGGACTATTTGCAAACCAATCTCCTAAAAACAAGAAATTCGCATACTCATTTTTATTGAAAAACTGATATTGATAAGAGCAGCCTGCTAACGAAGCAACATCTGCAAAATAAAAGTTCTCTGAATGCTCTGAACAATACTGTTCCACCTGATTATAAGCCTGACTGGATATTTTTGCCTGATTCATATGGTTTATTTTTGAAGCAGACTGATAAGCAACTACTGCTAACATTATGGATACCAGTATTTCCCCTGCATATATGACTTTCAAATATTTCATCTTTTCAATCTTTGCCATCGCTTCATACTGACAGATTACTGCAGTAGCCATTTGTAATAATAGCATACTGTGGGCAACTCTGGTAAGAATTCTTCCCATATACCCCAAATAAAGCCATAAAATCACATGCATTGCAAGAAAAGCAATTTCTAAAACAAAGATCCGTTTATCTTTGTATACAAGACTCAACCCAATGGCTATCATCCACATAATTCCAGAAATCAGCGTCATGGTTTTATTCTCTAAGAACCCATTTATTAGAATTTTCCCCACAGCTGACTTCAAACGCATTTTTATACTGACTGGTTCCACGGCAATTTCCGCTAAGTCCTCTATTTTATCAAACAGCTCCGAATCCCGTATGGCTAGATTTTTTGATACATAAATCTCACTATCTGTCTTGGTTAATCCTAATTGGTCATACTTATCCTGATAACTTCCATAATCTTCAAACACATCCTGATGATAATCGTACAATTCCGTTCTCGCTTCATTATATGCTATGTAATTTTGCCAATCTGCTCCACCGTATGCTATACGCTCTCCACACCAGGTTCCTGCAATTCCGATCACCAGCACACCAACAAGAATGCACTGCTTTTTTACTTGCTTTTTAACACTAACCTTATCCAGCCACAAAATTCCACAAATTGGTAACACCATAAGAAATATGGCACTTCTCAAGTTATAGGCAATCACACAAAATATTACTACTGCTGCAAAATCCCTTATTCGTTCTTCTCCCAAACCATATACGATCACTCCAGCAACTGCTGCCATGGCAGCAGTTGTGGTATATGTAAAACTCAACAGATCATTTATCCAGCAAGTGAGAAATACGCTGTAAAACATTCCCATACAAATCAGCTTATGAACCAATGAATCCTGCTTACGCAGTAAATACCGTAATATCCATCCAATGGATAATAACTGTACAATCATCATTGTGGTAGCATACCAATCACATCCTGAAAATCCTCTATACATAAGTGTGATTATGTATGCCAATGGATATTTTATATAAACTGCATGGGCGTCTGTATATCCTAAAAATTTACCAGATAAGAATGCCATAATATACTGATCATCTGGAGTTTCATACAATATTGTGCCTTTTAGAAATAGAAGTGTACCTAGCACAAGTAGTGAGCCAAAAGTCAACATCCTATCCATTCTTATATTTTTCTTTGCATTCATATCCATCTCAACTCTCCTATTTCGTTACTGCTCACAAGCACTCCGTAACCAGCAACCCTATATCTTCTTTGTCAGCTTATGATACTTTCGATAAAGTTGTGGGTGCTTAATCATGGCGCAACGGAATTTCTGCTTCATACTTATCGGATGATAACTTTTGAAAAACTCCATATTCTCATTTAAAGTCTGACAATATTCTTCATACTTCTGTTTTCCAAAATCATCATCCATCCTTACCAAACAAAGAATATGTCCATATACATTATATAAATACTTGTACTTTGCCGCATCCTTTAGCTCCGGAAAATGTTCTCTGACAAATTCATATTGATGCTTCAAGGCTTTCGCCTCATCTAACTTGCCATAATGAAATTCACTTCTTGTAATACTCTCTGACACTTGAAAATAATAGTATAGGGGAATATTCTGATAAACAATTTTATCTGCTGCCTGAAAAATCTCAAATGCCGTTCCAAGATCTTCGTAAATGGCTCCCTCCGGATAGGTGATATGCTCAAACAGGCTCTTTTTATATAGTTTCGACCAGGGACTGCAAAACTGTTGATTTTCAATGATCTTAGCCACCGCCTGTGAACTATTCATTATCTCCAGTTCTCCTAAGGCTTTTCCTTCTCCAATATGGCTTCCCATAGACAATTCATAACCACAGATAGCAAGGTCTGCATCATTCTCTGTAAGAAGTTTCATAAGCACTTCCAAATACTTTGGATGAGCATAATCATCACTATCAATAAAGGCAATATATTCACCTGTTGCATGGGAAAGGCCTGTATTTCTGGCTGCTGCCACTCCCCCATTCTCCTTATGTACCACTTTAATTCGCGCATCTTTCGTTGCATATTGATCACAGATTTCCCCACTTCTGTCAGGGGAACCATCTTCTACAAAAATCGCTTCCCAATTTGTGTATGTCTGTCCCTGAATACACTTAATACAGCGCTCTACATACTTTTCCACTTTATACACAGGTATGATAATACTTATCTTGCCTTCCATACAAATTCCTTCTTTCTGCTAGTTATAACAATTGTCTCTTCCTTTTATTTTCCAAATCGTTTCTTCTCTTCTTATTCCATTGATACCACTCACAGTATCCTTTTACAGACATCATTACAAAGAACGGAATAAATGTATACAAATATCTTGCTCTCGCCTCGAACAACATCACAAACATTCCGATACCAATCATGGCTGTATATGCCACAAGACTATATTTGTCAAATCCGTCCTTTAACCGTCTAAAGACAGCGATGTTTCCGACCGCACCAACTAAAGTAATTATCCAGATCAACTGAGAAATATTATCAAACCACCAGCCATTACTTGCATTTTCCATATAAAAACTTCTCACAAAATTTGTGATCGGATTATTAGGAATGGGCAACAATATTCCATAAAATCCACCTTCGTTTCCCCACGCAAAAGTTCCATCATTAAAATTGACCAGCGCTTTCTTCACCGTATGTTTTAGCAATCCAACAACCCCATAATCCTTAATCCGTTTCCCTGCTTCAACAAGATTTGCATGGTTACGCTGGGCATTTGTATTGTATTCTCTAGAAAAGTCCACATCATTCTCATCATAGACACCATCATTCTCGTCACCTAATCCCATCATAAAATAATGGGTCATTCCAAATTCCTGCCCCTCTGTAATTTCAAACCCCATAATCTCATTCAGGTCAATCACACTGCAAACACCAACGGTACAAACCAAAGAAGCACAGATTACAACAAATACTTTACATTTTTTCCAACTGAATTTCTGTTTCAGATTCTCTAAAAACTCAATTCCTAAAATAGCCAGTAACACAATAATTACCATAGGCTTCATTTCATATCCCAGGTATGCAAGAATCCCTAACGCCGCTGCTTTCCCCATCACAAATCTACCATTCTCCATAGATTGATAGATCCACAACAATAGCACGGGAATAAACAAGCAGGAGGCATCACTATACGGAATGATCACCCAAGGGGACATTCCCTGTACTAAAACATACAATCCCCATACAATCAATGGTGCAATTCTCTCCTGGAACATTTTCTTTGCACATTGATATATCAAATACCCTGTCCATGACGAGATGGCACACTGGCCAAATACAATCAACAAACGAATAGCCACACTGGGTATACCGATATGCTCTGCAGTCCAGAATATGACAGCATAAATTGCTGTTAACAAACTGTTATTGGGACATCTGGAATAATACCAATTAAAATACTCGCTAACCCTTCCGTTTGCTACAGAATCTGCATTTCGAGTCAGCATTCCCGAATCCCATCCCGTCATAAAATAAATGTTGGTACTCAAAAATAATTGATATAAGAATAAAAGTATGGTTCCAATCCATATAATCTTATCACTATACAGAAGCAACCGCTCTACCGTTTGTTTATTCTTGCTATACCACTTGCACACTCCATAAAATAATAAGATTGCCAACAACATTAGTACTACGTTAGGAAGCACAAATTCTCTTTTAAAATAATAATCCAGATACTGAAACACTACATTGTTCAATAAAACAAAACTATACATAACAACAAAACATACAATTATCAATTTTTCAATATAACAAACTAACTTTTTCATTTCTGACTCCAATCGCTACATCGATTATTCACAAAAGAACCTTGTCAATAATCTGATTCATATATTTTTATCCGTACAATTTCTTTTTACTAGTTATAGTAATTGTCAATTCCCTTTATTTTCCGGATAGTCTTTCTCTTCACCTGATCAATCTTATACCAGACATCACTAATAAATAATGCTTTACGGAATACATCCCACTTGAGTTTTTTCTTCCTTGAAATTTCCAGAAAATCTTTGTTCTCTTCGTACTTTTTTATAAACTTCTGACGCATTCCCTGATACAGTTCTTTTTCTTCCGGATAATGGATACTGGTAAGATAATAAAAATCCCACAAAATTTCCATGTAATGTACCAAAAAACGATGTTTCAACTCATCGGATATCTTATCCGCCAAAAACTCCTCCCGTTCTTCAAGCACATATAAATAGGATGTTCTGGATAACTTAAACGAACGACTGTAACTAGTTGGTCTTTTCCTCCAATAATAGAGTGATACATCTGTATAGATCACCTCATCTGCTGCACAGAGTAAGTGCGGAATACAAAAATCATCCTCTCCATTGACACCATCTGGAAAACGAAACTTTTCTTTTGTCTCAAACACTTTTCTACGGTACAATTTATTCCAAGGCAGAATAGTTTTTGTGTTAAGTGAGGTAATCAGATGATTCATACACTCCACACCTTTCAGCCGTTCAATTTTAATCGCACTGTAATTGATTTCTTCATCCGGATGATCATTGTCATTATCCTCAATTTCCAGATAATCTGCTACGGCAATATCTACATGATTATCAACCACTAAGCGATGTAAAATTTCAAAGTTTCTGGCATGCATATAATCATCACAATCCGAAAAACCGATAAACTCCCCTTTTGCCACATCAATGCCACTGTTTCTGGCAGCGGAAATTCCACCATTTTCTTCTCTATGAATCACAATAATACGATCGTCTTCCTTTGCTAACTTGTCGCACAATTCGCCGCTGTTATCCGGAGATTTATCATCAACCAGAATAATCTCAAGATTCTCATATGTCTGGTTCATAATGGATCGAACACATTTCTCCAAATAACTCTCTGCACCATAGACTGGTACAATAACTGAAATTAAACCTTCCATCCTGATCTCACCCGCCTTACCTATTGTTTTCTTTCTTTTTTCTTCTTTTGCTCCATTGATACCATTCGCAATATCCCTTAACAGACATCATAGCAAATAAAGGGATAAAGGTATACAGATATCTGGCTCTTGCTTCAAAAAGCATCACAAACATTCCGATCCCGATCATTGCTGTATATACAACTAAATTGTATTTATCGAACCCTTCCTTTAATCGTGTCAAGATAATCACATTTCCAGCTACACCAACTAAAGTGATCATCCAGATCAACTGGGAAATATTATCAAACCACCATCCATTACTTGCATTCTCAACATAAAAGCTTCTCATAAAATTTGTAATAGGATTATTTGGAATCGGTAACAAAGTTCCATAAAATCCACCTTCATTTCCCCATGCAAAGGTTCCATCATTAAAATTAACCAGGGATTTTTTCACAGTATGTTTTACCAATCCCACAACACCATAATTCTTAATTCGTTCTCCTGATTCCACAAGATTTGCATGATTACGCTGGGCATTTGTATTGTATTCTCCTGAAAATTCCACATCTTTCTGATCAAAGACTCCATCATTCTCATCCCCCAGTCCCATCATAAAATAATGGGGCATTCCAAATTCTCTGCCTTCTGTAATCTCAAATCCCATAATCTTGTTAAGATCAATCACACTACAAACACCGACTGTACAAACAAGAGAAACACAAATCACAAAGAATATTTTCCAATTCTTTCTATCGAATTTCTGCTTCATATTCTCTAAAAATTCAATTCCTAAAACAGCCAATAACACAATAATTACCATAGGCTTCATTTCATAACCCAGGTATCCTATCATCCCCAATGAGACTGCTTTTCCAATGACAAATCTTCCATTCTCCATAGATTGGTAAATCCACAGTAACAACATAGGAATAAATAAACAAGATGCATCACTGTAAGGAATAATGACCCAAGGGGAAATTCCCTGTACAAAGACATACAACACCCATACCAGCATTGGGGCAATTCTCTCACGAAACATATTCTTTGCACATTGATATAGCAAATACCCAGTCCAGGATGAGATGGCGCATTGACCAAATACAATTAACAACCGGATTGCCACACTGGGTATTCCAATATGCCTTGCAATCCAGAAAACAATTGTATAAATAGCTGTTAACAAGCTATTGTTGGGACATCTGGAATAGTACCAATTGGTATATTCGCTTACCTGTCCGGTTGCTACATAATCCGCATTTCTAGTGAGCATTCCAGAATCCCAACCAGTCATAAAATAGATATTGGCACTAAAAAACAACAGGAATAAGAATAAGAGTATTGTTCCAATCCTAACGATCTTATCGCTATTATCAATTACCGTTTCCACCTTGTGTTTATTTTTTGTATACCACTTACAAGTTCCACAATAGAATAAAATTGCTACCAATACCAGTATAATATTTGGAAACGCAAATTCTCTCTTAAAATAATAATCCAAGTGTTGAAATACCACATTATTCAATAAAACAGAAACATACATTAAAATAAAACACACAATTATCATTTTTTCAATAAAACGAACTATCTTTTTCATTTCTGACTCCTATCCCTGAAGCGATTATTTACCAAAGAATCTTGTCAATAATCTGGCTTAAGTACTTTTCATCCTTACACTCCGTCGCACTGACCCCAGCGTCTACTTCATTTACATACTTATTGTTCAAAGCCACCTTTTTTGTTGCCCCCATCAAAAACCACTCATACTCTACATCCACATGACCTACATCCACAGCCTGTCTCCCTGTTTTGTGTAGATCATAGGCAAGAATTGTGGCTGTTGGTCCCAATGCGATCAGGTACAATGCCTCTTCGTCCTGTTTACAGGCAGCTTCCACAATGGCATCATACTTACCAAACGCGTCTCTTGCCGGTGCTAAAATTCTCTTTACAGATCTGGCAGCATCAAACAAGTCGTTTCCAATCCCCAGTCTTGACTTGTCTCCTTCGATCAGGATGATGTCCCTGTCTTTCCATATTTCTTTCAGTAACGCAAAACGATGGGCACAAGGTGTCTTATCTGCATAATCCATATAAGGACGAGTCATATTTGTGTTGTAATAGGTCTTTCCCTTCTTCAGAAAACGAATCCATCTTGCTCTATGCTCCCCCATAAAGGTGTACCAAAAATATCTGGCATCCCCATTCAGATAATCCAATTTATCAAACCCATCGGATAAACAGACCAGGTGATTTGGCTCATCGCTCTTACAGATCTCAATCAATCGTTGCTGCATCTCTTCTGAAAAACGTTGAAATGAAGTCTGTGGAATGCCCGCCATCCATTTGTATTCTCCATCACCAAATCGACTTACAGAACAATGCTCCTTTGCAATTTTTTCAAGAGTATCCTCAATAGTCATAATCTTTGGATTTCCAGAAGCCCCTGCCTGCATTTTTCCCTTTTCAAAATAATATTTTGATAATACTTTCTTCTTTATCTTTCTCCTAATTGATGAGAATTTCCAATATAGTTTCATTCGACACTTCATCCACTGTTCGGATTTTGCAAAACTTGAAAAATACAATCTTCGTTCTTTTGATAAGGAAACATTTGGATCCTTCTTGATTTTATTCCAGATTTTCATGTATTGTTCCCTTATGGTCTTTGCCCGGTTCTTATCTCCATGCTTCTGTGCACAGGAATAATAATAGATAATAGTTTCTAAGGACTTCTTCACACATAAACTATATTCTTCCGGTTTCTTCTGCTCAAAATAAGCAACTTTTTCCAACAAAGCCTCTGTATTATCCCAATAAGCTTTTATCTCTGAACTTTGCATGATACTTCCACTTCGTTGCCTGTAATGATAGGTTCGATCCATAAAAAAACCAATTTTCTCCTGGGGATACAAGAACTTGTAAGAAACAAACTCATCCTCACGCAATTTTCCAACTGGAAAACGCAGATCCTTCCATATTTCTCTTCGATAGAATTTATTCCAAACTACTACATATTCCTCATATCCTTGTGTAGAAAACATGTCCTCTATCATATCCTTATGTTCTAAAATCCGTATATCTTGTGCCATCTGCCTAAGATGTATCTCATTATCCAATTCCTCTACCTTTTCATAACGACACATTACAAGATTAAAGTCGGGGTTTCTCTCTAAGAAGGCAACCATATTGGCATACATTTCCGGGTGAATATAATCGTCGCTATCCACAAAGGCAATATATTCTCCGGTGGCTGCTTCCAATCCTGCATTTCTTGCATCGGATAACCCGCCATTTTCTTTGTGAATGACCTTAATTCGCGGATCCTTCCTGGCGAATTCGTCGCACATTGCAGGACAGTTATCTTTGCTTCCATCGTCCACCAATATAATTTCTAAGTCTGTATATGTCTGATTCAAAATGGATTGAACACAATTTTCTAAATAATCCTCCACCTGATAAACGGGTACGATCACAGATATCATCTACGCACTCTCCCCTCTCAAATCAATTTTAATTTCCGTTTTAAACTTAAACACTTCCAATAACCTTTCATGTATAGATTCATCCACCAGTCTGCAATATAAAAACTATTAAAATATGCCTCTCGTTCTTTTGGGATTCCTTGAATTTTCTGTTTCTTTATTTTTCTCCAATCTTCTTTAAACATAGCCCTGATCTGTTTTGCCACCTCATCTGCTCCGCTTTTTTTTGCTTTATGATAATGATATACAATGTGCTCTAAACTCCTGCTGACACAGGCTGCATATTCCCACTCTTCCCCCTGGGCAAAATATTCCATTTTCTCATGCAATGCCTCTATATCATCCAAAGCTGCCTTCGGTTTATAATTCCCCATAATACTATTTCCCCGGATTCGGTAATAATATAGCGGTTCCTCCATAAGACCAACCTTTCTTGACTCGTATAGGGTCTTATAGGTGGTAAACTGATCTTCATGAATGCGGCCTAACGGATATCTTAGATCGTCCCACATTTTCTTCCGAAATACTTTGTCCCATGCTACAATGTACATTTCATAGTTTTTCTGAAACATTTGTCTCACCACTTCTGCATGTTCTAATATCTTGTACTTCTTTTTTCCAATGGAAGCCTTTTCATCTGCATCATTTTCATTGTCCCCTACTTTTTGAAATGGACAGACCACCATATCCACAGCTGCATTTTCTTCCATAACAGTTACCATTGCTTCATACATTTGGGGATGCACATAGTCATCGCTGTCTGCAAAGGCAATATACTCACCAGTAGCTGCTTCCAATCCTGTATTTCTTGCATCGGACAACCCACCATTTGCTTTATGTATCACTTTGATACGAGAATCCACCTCTCCATAAGCATCACACATAGCAGGACATCCGTCATCACTTCCGTCGTCCACCAGAATGATTTCTAAATCTTTATATGTCTGTGCCAAAAGTGACTGCACACATTTGTCTAAATATTTTTCTACTCGAAAAATTGGAACAATTACTGATAACATAGGCCTATCTCCATTCTACTTAATCTGGTCAATAATCTGGTTCAGATATTCCTGATCCTGCAAATCCCCTATCTCTCTTCCCTCTAGGGATTCATTCACATACTTATTCTTCAAAGGTACCTTGCTTGTGGCTCCCATCTTAAACCATTCATATTCCACATCCACATGACCAATATCCAAGGCCTGATATCCTTCTTTTGCAAGATCATATGCCAGGATTGTAGCAGTTGGTCCCAGGGCAATTAAAATTAAAGTGTCTTTTTCAAGCTGTTTTGCTCTCTCAAAAATTTCATCGTATTTGTCAAAGGCATTGGTAGCCGGCGCTAAAATACGCTGAAGGGAAGCTGCTGTATCAAACAGATCATTTCCAATTCCCAATCTTGATTTTTCCCCTTCGATTAACACAACTTTACGGTCTTTCCAGATTTCCTTCAACATACGAAACCGATTGGCACATGGACTCTTATCCACATAATCCATATAGGGTCTGGTCATGTTAGTATTATAGTAAATCTTTCCTTTCTTTAAGAACTGCATCCAATGCTTTCGATGCATTCCCATAAAACACCCCCAGAATTCTCTTCCGTAGGCATTATACTGTTTCAAATCCCCAAAAGTATCAGACAGACATACGATGTGTTTTTCCAAATCACTTTTGCTGATTTCGATCAGGCGTTCCTGCATTTTAGGCGAAGGTTTCTGAAAGGTATTTTGGGGAAGATCTGCCATCCACTTAAATTCCCCATCTCCAAAGCGGCTGACAGATACTCCATCCTTTAATATTTTTTCATATGTCTCCTCAATGGACCGAATATCTGGTTTTCCTATAAAACGCCTTGTCAGTCGATCCTTTCCGATCCAAACCACACAGTAGAAAAAATGCCTAATCTTACGGATTGTACTATCTGCCATGTTATTTCCTCCTTCTTTGTTTGTATACGATGTCATTTATTCATATCTATGCCTTTTTACGAATAAACTTTCCAAATAATCTTTTGATAATGTTTTTAATATAGATGAACTCTTCTCTCTTATGATATAACAAATAAAAGATTGCATTGGGAATGCAGACCGCCAAAATCGCCAGGATTACAAAACGAACACCAATCACCTGTGCTCTTGCTACAATCGTGCTGCCCGTAGCAGTCTCCAAAATACTTGAAGGCAAGATAAGCAACTGTAGTCCATAACAGATTGCACCTGCAAATACAACCACACCTAAATATTTTGCACCGGTAATAAAATATTCCCTTACTGGTTTTTCAAACAGATCACGATAGACAAAATATGGTCTTACAGCTGTCTCAATAAATCCTTGCAATACGGTACCAAGAAAAATTCCAGGAAGTCCAATTAAATACGCAAAGCCAATGGATGCCACCAGGTTTACACCTGCTGTAGCAAAAGCAAGAAACTTATCCTGATCAAAAATACCACCGGCTACTTTCACATTGTAAACACAACTTCTATGACCACTCAAATAGTAATTCACCAAAATCAGAAAGATTGTGATCGTGGTGGTAGTCTTATCTGTACCGAGCCAGATCACCACAAATGGAGTCATCAAGGTAAACATTACAACTGCTACAAATCCATACATCCAGAAGGTAAGGAAACGGAAATTATTAAACAAGGTGTACTGCCTTTCCTTTCCCTCCGAAGCAATCAAATTACCAAAACTTGCAGTCTGTGAATTCATCACAATATTTAAAAAGCCATTCACATTCTTTAACAAAGTATTATAGTTATCAATCAAACCAACACTGGTTACATTGATCACTGCAGAAATGATAATGTTATCTGTCTGGTTTACTAAGATCGATCCAATTCGAGAAATTACAAGAGCCTTTACATTTTTTACAATAGCAGCCAGTTCCGACTTTGATAATTTTTCTGCATCTTTCTCCTTAAGATATGGATACAACCGGTTCATATACCAATTGGTCAATAAATTTTGGAACAGCTGCACCACTGCCCCTACCACACAATAGCATAAGAAATTTTGGGTTGTAAATAAAATTACCAACTGACCAGTTTGACATACAATATTAAAAATCAGGTTGATATTGGTAAATATGTATCCCTTCTGCTCCGCATTGGACAAGCTGTATTTATAAGACACAAAATAAGAACAAACCGTGTTAAACAGATATAGGCCATAAATAACATAAATATTTCCACCTGCACCCTGAATATCCTGCTCTGTCATAAGTAATGGAATAAACGGCATAATACAAAGACCGATCCCTCCAACTACTGCTGCTATGACACGATATGCCTTCTTATAAAATGCCATATAAGACTTAATCTTTGGAATATCATTATCCGCCACCAGCTTGTACAGACTAAAGTTCATGGCAGTGCCAATTCCCAGTTCTGCAAAAGATAACATAGTCAAAATATTGGAAAACAATCCATTGATACCCTGATTGGTCACTCCTAAATATTTAATGAAATAGGTTCTTGATACAAAACTGTATATCATAACCACGATACGACTAAATGTACCCCATGCTATGTTCTTTTGCATCTTCTCTATTCTTCCACCAGAAGACATGTTCTCATCTACCTTTCTTTGTTCCTGTTTCTACTATTTCCTTTTTTAATTTGGCGAATCTTTGTCAGTAATAAAATTGCCAGCGTCCACTTTTTCTGAATCAGATTCATCACCAGTTTCTGGTTCTTGGTCAAAGGCACCTGATTAAATTTTTCATAAATAGAATCCGCTACGATACAATCCACCACTTCTCTAAGTTCACTTAATTTTGTAAACAAACCAGGGCCTCCGGGTCTTACGAAATTAACCAGACTTCCAATACAAACATCCAGATAACTTCCGATATATCTTCTTTCCAGCTGCTCATATTTGCCTTCTTCTATTAAAAACTGCTTCAAGCGGCGCTGATTCTCCATTCCTTCCTGGAATTGATTCTTTCGATACACCGCCATAGCCGTATTTCCCCAACGGATATAGTGATAAAAGCACTCATTCACAATTGCTATGCGACTGCATTTTGCGAATAAATGGATACAAAAATCAAAATCCTCCGCAATATGCAAATCCGGATCAAACTGCACCTGATGTTTTCGGATCTCTTCTCTTTTTACAACCATTCTCCATACGGAACCAAAAATATTTCCTTCTATTTTATCCTCAGGGTATACCTTTATCATATAGGGTATTAACTGACCCCATATTTCCTGTTCGGTCAGAATGGTTCCTGTCTCCCATGGCAATAAAATTTCACTTTTGGACTGTTCCGTCTCATCAAAGAATGAAAACAAAGCTCCCTGTGCGGCTCCTTCTTCCAGATATTTTAATGTAGTCTCATAAGCTTTTGGTTCCACATAGTCATCGGCATCCACAAAGGTAATATATTCCCCTTTTGCATGCAGCAACCCATCATTTCTGGCTTTTGAAACCCCTTCGTTCTTCTTATCGATCACCCGGACTCTCGAATCCTTTTTTTCCCACTGACGCATAATTTCCAAACTGCCATCTTGGGATTGGTCATTGATCACCAAAAGTTCCAGTTCCTTTAGTGTCTGACTTAAGACACTCTCCATGGCTCTATTCAGATATTTTTCTGCATTATATACCGGCATAATTACACTTAGTTTTATTTGCCCTGCCATAGTTTTTCCTTTCTTAACTTTGGATAATTTGTAACTAATTTTTCACAAGTCGATTCCGAAGCAAAACTTTGCATTTCGCTAAACTATACTTTATCTTTTTCTTTCGAAAATAATTCGAGTCCATGTCTTCCTTCATTCGCAACACCTCAGGATTGCCATCTAAGAATGCATAGATTTCTTTTTTCTCTTTTTTTGTAAACGGCAATGCCAGTTTTATCTCTAATTTTTCCGAAACATACACCTTCAACAGATAATCATTGATTAAATTACGATTCTCCTCATACATCCCCATGTCTATGTAAAAATCCCGATATTTTTGAAAGATCAGCAACCGCTTCTCCAAATATATGCGATATTTTTCTTTCTGTTCTTTGCCCTTTGCCTGAATATACATAAGAGAATCCGTGTTATAACGCACATAAGAATACAATGGTTCTTCTATGACAACGATTCTCTTTGCATATTTTAAATAGTGCAAATTGAAAATAAAATCCTCTCCAAAATCCATATCCTGGGAAAATGCTACCTGCTCCTTCAATAATTCTGTTCGAAACAGTTTATTCCATAATACACCATAATGGAAGGAATACGGATTTTTTGTTATATTTTGTAAGAATTTCTTTTGATCATAGACTCCAGGCTCATCTCCTGGTTTTGAAACCTTACTATAATTGAGATTTTCTTCGTAAAAACCACAAATTACCAAATCCCCAGATTGTTCCGCCATATTCTTTACTAACAATTCTGTCATGTTAGGTTTCAAAGCATCGTCACTATCTACAAACTGAACAAATTCGCCAGTTACTTCTTTCAATCCTGTATTTCTTGCTTTAGAAACTCCTTCATTTTCTTTATGTATCACCTTTACTCTGGCATCTTTTTTGGCATATGCATCACAGATTTCTCCACAACGATCCGGAGACCCATCTTCCACCAAAATTACTTCTATATTCTCATAGGTCTGCGCCAATACAGAATCCACACATCGTTCCATGTATTTTTCTGCACGGTACACTGGAATCACGATTGATACTTTCATAACTTTTTTCCTTTCTGTGATACTATCACTTGATCAATTACTTATCCAACCTTCCTTTTGTTACAATGCACAGGCAATGTCATTTTCTTAAGCTCAAAGGCTTTATTTATAGGTTGGACTGTGAATATATCCGTAAAACACTGTACGAAAACAAATATATGACCAGTTACTACTTTTTCTTTTTGCTACCGAGAAAATATGGCTTTAACATGCTCAAATACTTCCAGTCCAGCATTTTTACCAAAGTTAACGGTGCTACATAACACAAGACAAATGTAATTCCAATGGCTACTGCCAATGGCAAACCGAACACTTTATACAATATTGCTCCAGCACCTGACGCGAAAAATGGCTGATGGAACAAATAAATTCCATAAGAGTTCTTTCCGGTATAATCAAAAAACCGCTTAATTACACCTGTAAGGTGCATGGCTGTCCAAATCAGCCCCAGAATAATACCAATATCTGCAATCCATTTTATCATTTCCAGTACCATTGGTGGTGCAGGAATAACGATTCTCTTAATCTCCTTAATATAGATATACCAAATGGCATACACAATTCCAAACACAGCCCAAATCTTTCCCTGTATTTTCTTTGCATATTCCGACAAATCCACATAAGTTCCCAAAACAAACCAGAAATAGCACTTCATAAATAAATTTACAATTCCCCAGTAGTTTACATTGATGTATAAAATTCGAAAACTAATACAAAACAATGCAAATCCAAACAAAATAACCTTATGTGCCTTTCTATACTTCATTACAAAAAAACTGAACAGACTCATTAGGAACAACCCATATATATACCACAAATGAAAGGAATACAAATCCTCTCCATACACCGTCACCATACCCTTCAACCAATGAAGAACGCTTTGTTTTCCATAGCCTTCTCCCGCCAGGATCCCTCCAAGTTTTGGTATACTATTTGCCAGAGTAAAAATAAGATAGACCAAGGTCCCATATACAATATAAGGGACCATAAGAGCAGACCACTTCTTCTGTATCCACTGCTTTCCGGACATTTTCAAATTTTTCTCCTGAAACATTCCAAAAGTCCTTCCTGACAGATAAAACATAAATGGCATGTGGAAGAAATATATGACATAATAAATCATATAGGTACAATTACTTGCACATCGTATGGGTGTGGTCATGGTATGTCCTATGATCACAAATAAAATTCCCAATCCTCTTGCAATATCAATCCATTCCACTCTCTTTTGTTCTGCCACAATATTCACTCCCATCCAATTTACTGTCCTTTTTTCTCTATCCACAATTTTTTAATTTTCTTTGCGGTTCCTTCCGGAAAGAAAAACAAATTCAACACTACTGATTTTTCACAAACATAAGCAACGAAACAACTTGCACCTAATCCAATTACAAACCCTACGATTAAATGCACAAGATCTACTGTAACTCCCACCTTTTGTAACACAATTCGCACGGCAGCAGTTGCCATAGTATGTAACAGATAGATTTGGAAGGAATACCTGGAAACCAATTTTAGAAACCAATTTCCTGCTTTTTCGCCTCTTTTTTCAAAATAAGAGGTCAATAAATAAACGCTTAACACCGCACAAAAAAGCTCAACAATGGCATAAGACAGTCCATATTCTTCCCAGTTCACAAAATATGGACTAAATAACAATACAAAAAATACAATCCCAGTCAAGAACAGAGCAGACTTCTTTTCTTCCTTAAAGCTAAATTGTGCATGATGTCTGCAATAAATAGCTCCCATATAAAAATATAACGCATACTGGGCAAAGAAATAATCATAATTGGTAATTGATATCCAACAGCTATTTATGACTTTCCATCCTATAAAAAATGCCAACAACATCCATTCATTCTGTAAAATCCACTCAAGAACCGGCACCCCTAAAAACAATAATAACAGTGCAAACAGGTACCAATACTGTGCCAATGGATACTGGTAAATTCCAATTAACTGATCTGTTGTATAGGAAAAGTTAACAGAAGAACTAAAGGTCACATTAATAAAATAATAGCATACGGAAAATACCACATAGGGAATTCCAAGATTTAATAACTTCCTTCCCCAAAACACACCATAATTCTTAATTGGCCTTTTTCCATACAGATACCCGCTGGCAAACATGAATACCGGAATTTGAAAGGTTCCACATATTCTTTTTATATTTACGAAAAATTCAGAACATGGCAACCCTGCATTTTGAATTCCGTATATGACATGAAATGTCAATACAGACAAACAGGCAATCGCCTTCATATAGTCCAACCATACTTCTCTTTCTTGTTTCAACGCCATTGTCCTTCTTCCTTTCTCTATCGAACCAACAAACGAAATACCGGATAAATCCACCGTCTTTTCTTATGTAATACCATCCACCTTAACAGCTTATCCGGCAGAGCTGATCCCTGAGAGCGAAGATAGGATTTCCTCACTTCCTCTTCTCCACTCCAATTAAGAATCAATTCTTTTTTTCTTTGTTTCTCTATGTCTTTCACTTTTATTAAATTGGTTATGGCAAAACGGAATTCTTTTAGAAAAGTAGCATCTTTCCACTCCGCTTCACTGCTCATTCCCAATGTATCTTTTGCAAATGCCAATACCTGTTCATGCAAATATAAGGAATTTTGAAACTTATCTTCCCGAAATTGAATTCCCAGAGAATTCTCGTCCTCTATACAATATTGATATCCTGCACTGGAAAACACCTGTATGGATTCACATTGTTTCAGGTAAGCAAGGTTGAAGAGCAAATCCTCTCCCAAGGACCTATTCAGAGGGAATCCACATTGTATCTTCTCCCTTCGAAATAATTTATTCCACGGCGTATTCAAAAACCAACGATTGTATAAATGAAAAAACTGCTTCGAAAACTCTGTTTTATTCGTATAAAAAGTAGTCTCCGGCTGATTCACCGTACAATGCTTTTCTTTCCATCTGGTATATCCTGCAATTACAAGATCTGCATCCTGTAGTTCCATTGCATGTACCATATTTTCTATATAATCTTTTTCCAGATAGTCATCACAATCTGTAAATTGAATGTAGGTACCAGCAGCCTCTTCTATTCCCCGATTCCTCGTTGCCGATACTCCTTCATTTTCCTTAGAGATCACACGAATTCTAGAATCTTTCTTGGCAAATTCTCTACAAATCTTTTCGCTGTCATCCTGCGATCCATCATTAATTAATATCACTTCTATATTTTCATAAGTCTGGCCAAGAATACTGTCCAAGCATCGTGGCAATTTTTTCGCTCCATTATACACAGGAACAATAATACTAACCTTTTGCAACGATTTCTCCATTCTCCTTTGCCTCCTCATTTCTCTTCGCTATTCTTATGAAGCTTTCTATACACAAATAAATCATCATCCAGTAATAAGTATTCTCCATACAGGTAGAGGAAATCATAACAATCAGAAAAAATACCACAATGCTAAAGCCTTTCTGATTTCTCTTTGCCACATTGATATAGCCATTCACAAAAGCTACAAGCCCCACAACTGTAGTCTCTATCAGAATACGCATAACATCACAATGAAGACGACGAACATCAAAATCATATTTTGTCAGCATATAATGAGTCATTCCAAGTCCTGTCATATTCTCATCCAGATCATTGATAAAATTAATCTGGTTGAAACGCCCCATGGTAAAACTGTTCAAATCCATTCCAAAGGATGCCTCAAACCAATTAGCAAAAGTGTCCTCCGTAGCCAAATAAATTAAAACCGGAGAAAGCACCAAAAAACCTTTAAACATCAATTCTACTGCCTTTGGAACCGGCTTATCCTTTAGAAATCGCCCAAAAATCAATATAAAAGCGGTAAAAAACAAGTTTAGTCTTTTAAATGACATAAGATTCAAAATGAGAGATACCAGACATTTTCCCCATTTTTTCCGCATGAAATAATAGAAAAAACAAATACAATAGGCATCTGCCAGTCCTGATTCCCATGGAGAATAGGAATCCGCAAAGGATATACTTGCAAAATTCGCAGGTGTGAAAGACGATGGCTTTGCAATCAGAATAAAATTCAATGTAAAAGTATAGAAGATCCAGTCTATATAATAATCGAAATTATCACTATCATCCAGGTTAATGATAAAAAAAGTATACAAGACCGGCATAAATAAATAAAACAAATCTTTCCACATTAACAGATGGAAGCCATTAAACGGCATGGCACAGATACAAATAATAACAAATATAAGGTTTACAATTCCCAACTCTCTAAGCAGATAAGTATCCCACTTTTTCTTCTCTTTCTTATATCCCATGCTGTAATAAAAGATTGGACAAAATGCACAGATCGCCGACAAAATCCAGAATCCATACTTATAATCATCATGAAAATTTCCTGTATAGTCTCCAACAAACCAGGACAAAGCAAAAATCGCATAGGTAAACCTTATAAACTTTTGATTAATTTTAAGCATGCTCTTTCCTCCCTGTACTCTGTACTCTGTCTCTGCTTCTCTTACTCTTCCTAGTCAATCATAATAAACTTCCATCTGCCCATGAAGCACCTGCTATTTTACATCTGTTCTAAGGGTACAATTTTTAAAATGCCAAATATACAAAGTGGCTATTTTATTAGATGTTGCACCAACTTGTCAATAATTTCCGTATCTACATTTGGATCAAACTTTCTGGCAAACAAATACTCCGACTGAATTAACTCTTCAAAGTCTTTCCCTCTCCAGATATAAGGTTTTCCCCTGCCCCAATCGATCAAACGCAGACAGGCATTGGTCTTTTGTCCGTAAAATCCATTCTGGTAAATATGATTCTTTCTCTTTGAATTATTTAATATGGTATGCAGAAATACCTCATCACAGCATCTGGTATGCGAAAAATGTTTCTTAATCCACTCTTCTTTTCTGACCACGATCCTTGCCAGTTCATCTGTAATACTAAACCACTCAGGCCCTTTTTGCAAAAGCACACCCTGCCCTCGAAAGCGATCCACTTTACAAATTTTTTGTATCTTTAAGGATATTTTATCAAGAGCAAACAGCAGTATAAGCGGAAATTTCTTGTGATTTCGTCCGTATACATCTTGAAACATATAGTATCGCTTCACTCTCATAACTTGATCTTCCTTTGGCGCAGGTGCATCAAAAGATACGTACTCAAAATCCCCACCCTTGTCAAAAAAATCATGTATTTCATCCGGGGTCTTTAACGGAAGATCTGCTCCTGACATAAGATGATAATATTGATAGGACTTCTTCGTTGCCGCCTTCAACAAATTAATGGTACACTGTGCAACCGAATATCCCCCCCATTTTACGTCTATTCTGGGGATAAAATATACATTTGATTTCTTTACCTTTTCCGTTATATAAGCCTCATCCACATCTTTCGTTTTTTTGTCAATATGAATATATATGTCATTACGGTCGTCATCCAACAACATTAATTCTTTTTGCAACAAATCAAAATTGTTGTGCGCCATAATCAAATACGCATGTCTGCCCATTCCATTCACACTCCATTATTATCATTACAGTTCAGAAGGAGTACCTGCATATTTGCCACTTTTCAAATTGTCCCTCTGAACAGTTCGTTACTTTCCCTCCAAATTTGTACCTGCAATTGCATTCTCCAAGAATTCATAACTAGATTGCCGAACCTGCTCTTTTCTCTCATTAAAGGAAGAATAATCAATTCCCTGCTCCAAAAGTTCCTCTATCTTTCCTAAATCCTGTTCCGTAAAAATACGATTTCTAAGCTCAAACTGCTCCAATAAAGAATTCACTTTTTTCACACGACTGGGATTCGTCAAAAAAGCTGCAAAATTTCTTTGGGTGATCAAAGAAAAGACTGCCCCATGAAAGGTTCCGGTGAACACAAACTGTGCATTGCGAAACATCTCGATCCACTGGAACGGTGAAACATTTATGGTAATATCGGAATAATATTTTGCATATTCTCCAGCTCCATATATCTTCCAATCTTTCCTCCTGGCATATGCAATAATCCTTTGAATTCCCTGTTCTGGAAGTTTTTCACAAAAATACATCAATATATACTTTTCTTCCCTTAACCGCTTTGTAAAATCATCTTCATATACAGGAAAATCGTAAATAAGCGTTGGATCTAACACTCGAACCGGTTTATATCCAAGCAGTCGATCCACTAGCTGTTCTGACACATCATCTCTCACTGAAATATTGGTAAAATTTTTCATGCCGGTCTCTACGTATCCTGGTATGCGATGAGAAAGATCCACACCACCACAACTAGGTGCATAAGAAATGATCTTTTTTGCATGCAATCCTACTGCAAATTTAATAGGAGATGCTGCTTTATCCTCATAATGCCATACTTCATCACTTCCAATAATGATAACATCTAACCCCAATGCATTGATCTGCTCTGCATTTTTCACTCTTTTGGTAATATTCAAAAATTCCTTTTCCGCCTTAGAAAATGTGGCAGGAAGCTTAATTTTCTCCAAATACGCTTTTATACTCTCTCTTCCAATAAAAAAACGGAAACAGCCACCAATATTGATAATCTGATGCTTTTTATTAATGTAATTCACAATTACAACTTCCGCATCCGTATACTTTTCTTTCAAATACTGTTGTAAGGCATAGGTCTGTAAAAACGCCCCGTAATTTTTGATATAATGGTGTGTGATAATCCCAATCTTCATAGTATTCCTCCATATAGCACCTGTCTAAGCATCCTTGTAAACCTCTAAGGTTCTCTCTACAATACTATCCCAGTTAAAATTCTCCTGTACATATGTAATATTTTCCGGTGCATCCACTTTTTCCTCCTGAATTGCCAACTTCAACTGTCTCACTAAATCTTCCACATCTCCATGTCTAAAATATCTGGCATGCTCTAATGCCAATTCACTATTTTCCGGAATGTCACTTACCAGACATCTCCTTCCATACCCCATTGCCTCTAACAGACTAATTGGCATCCCCTCCACATCACTTGGCAACACATAGAGACAACAATTGCTATACAACTCTTCTAACAACTCATCCTGCACAAACCCCGTCATCACAATACGCGGATCTGATTTTGCCTTTTCTTGTATTTCCTGATAATAATCTGAAGAATGACTGGCACCTCCTGCGATCACAAGTTTTTTTTCTGTATCCAGTTGTTTAAATGCCTCAATCAGATAATGCACCCCTTTTTCCGGTACAATTCTGGCTAAAAACAGAATGTATTCTTCTTCCTGCAATCCCCATTTTTCCTTAATAAGCTTTGCTTCTCTTCTAGTTGGCATGGTGAGTCCATTTGGAATGTATACCGTCTCCCGATTATAATTTTCTAAAAAGTATCTCTGCATATTCTTAGAGAGGACAATCACCACATCCGCTTTGTTTGCGGCTACCTTCTCTCCGTGTTTTAAATACTTAGTTGCAAATCCTCCCCATTTGGAACGCTGCCAATCCAAACCATGAATCGTTGCAATGGTACGGATTCCAAACAATTTCGTTAACCAAAGCATTGCACAGGGACCTTCTGCATGAAAATGTACTACATCATATTTCCCAAAGAGAACACGAACAGTTGCCAACACAGAGTAGATAAGGGCATTCAGGCCTTTTTTATCAATGGTGGGAACCTGTTTGATCTTTACACCTTTGTATTCTTTTATATTTGCAATGGAATAATTCTGGTCGGATACATGCTTACCCTTTCGGTTATAGGCTACAACCTGATGTCCACGCTCTACCATTCTGGTTGCTAACTCTTCCACCACAACTTCTACTCCACCCTCTCTGGATGGAATTCTCTTGTGTCCTAACATTGCAATTTTCATACATTTCCTCCGCTAATCTTTGTTCATCAAATCCAGTTCTTTTAGTAAGGTAAGCTTCTGAGTTGCTAATTTCACATCTCCTGCCATATTAATTTGTCCTTCCTTATTATGCATGCAACGAACTGTCAGATGATGAAATGCTCTATGTATCCAGGCTATCCATACCAAAGATGGATATCTTCTTGCATACATATATCGAAAAGACAAATCTTTGCTACTCGGAAACAATGCTTTCAACCACATACGAAAACGGCTGACATACTTCTTTTCTTCTTCGTAAAAGGACTGAAAGGCAATGGAGGAAGCCCTCCGATCCTCTTTTGCATTGTCCATGGAAGCTTTAATGATTCCCGTCTGGTATAATTTTTCCATAGTGGTCTTTGCAACATTGGCACTATAGGAATCGTCTATAAAAATCTCCTCCGTCATGCCAAAATAACAAACTCCAACGCTAAACAATGTCCTGCAAAAAGTATCATATCCAAGATACTTCATCTTCTTCCAAAAATTCTCTTTGGAAATTTGTTCCCAATAAGCATTGATAAATAAGACAATGTCTATAATCGTCTTCAGAGAACATCCATTGTAGGAAATATGTTTGATCAAATGGAACAACAAAAAAACCAGATGATCCTCATGTCCCATAGTGGTAATTTCCAGTCCACATGCCTCCATGCAAATTCGCTTATCCTGTCTTGTTAAATCCATTGCTGTTAGTTTATCAATCTGCTTTCCTTTATAATCTTCGAACAAACAGCAATGAACTTCTACCATCAGAATCCGTTGCAACACATACACTGGCACGCACTCCTTGGAATGCTCTTCATTCTTCGTGAAGCCCAGATCTTTTAACAATTGCTCCATATCCTTCAAAAATGGCGGATCTACATATAAGTCAATGTCGCAGGAATTCCTCAAAAATGGTTCCGGATACAAATTGGCTAACACTGGTCCTTTAAACGAAATCACCTGAATGCCACGTTCCTCTGCCATCTGCAGTATCTGGGAGTAAATATTATATTGATAGATTTTCTCAAATCCTTGTCTGGAAGAAAAATCTTTCAATCGTCCCATCATTTCTTCAGACGGTCTTTGTTCCTGTGGTAATTCACTTAATTTCTTATAAATCAATGAAATTACTTCCCCTGCTGCCGCTGCCTTTATGACTAAATCCCAGTCAATATCTTCCTCAGGAACAGGAACTGGCTCATCGTATAAATAGCTCTTTAGCAATCGAAGCAAATACTCCACATTTTTATCCATCTTTTTCCCTCATTTCTCATGATACGCTATTGAAAATTCTTACTACCACACTTTATTTCTTTTTCTCTTTTTTTATTTCCGTCTTAGGCTTGGGCTTCTTCTCGGTTTCCGTCTTAGACTTCTGCTTTTTCTTAGAAAACAAGCGCCCCCAAAAACCGCTTGGCACTTCCTCTGTATAATAATTTCCATTTTTTGTATAATCATGATATCCATAACAATCCACTCGGTTCACGATCACTCCAAGAAGACTCACTCCATACTTGCTAAAATCTTCATAACTTTCAATAATCTGCTTCTTATAACTGCGATCCGGCGCTGCAACCATAACTACCTGATCTACATAACCCAATACCGCATTAGAATCGGCAGCCGCCCCGGCAGACGGTATATTTATAATGATAAAATCATACCGGTCACGAAGCATGTTGACAGCCATACGCATCCTGGCTGCACACAAAATCTGGACCGGATCCGCAGACACGCCACCGGCAATTACATCTAACCCAGGTACATCACTGCCATAGATTATATCCTCAATTTCCATATCTTCGTTGGTCAAATACTTGGCAAGTGTTTGCTCTGCCTCCTGTCCAAACAACTTCTTATCTACTGCCTTACGCATATCTGCATCTAACAACAACACTTTTCTTCCAGACTTGGCAAGTCCGGAGGCAAGATAAATAGCTGCACTGGTAGCCCCCACCTTAGGATCAGTACCACAGATTAGAAAAACAGAACGATCATGCTGTTGTTTTTGTAAGTGCATCTTTACTACAATTCTATCATATGCATCTACCAATGCTTTTCTGGCAGACAACGGTATATGAATCTGTGTTTTTCTTCCCATGTTTCGTTCCTCCATTATTCTTTCAATTCAGGTATCACACCTAAGATTTCTATCTCTCCATCCATATTACACTCTATATAATCTTGTACCTTGGCTGAGAATATAGTACGCAATACAATAATCAAGCAAATCAGGAAAAATCCAACCCCTGTATAGATAATCAGAGTCATAACTTTATTTGTATTATCCCCGCTATAGTACTGTGCCGAAGTAGCTTTCTCAAACACTTGAATATTCTCTGCTCCTGTTAAGTTCTTATACTCCACAGCAAATGCTTCTGCCACCGCATTTGCTACCGCAACAGAAAGATCTGGCTCATAGGCGTAGGCATACACATAAATGAAATTACCATTGGTAGATGTATTGTACATCATCTGGATCGTTTCACCTGTAATCCCTTCCCGATCTACAATATCAGCTGCACGATTGGCCACATTATTACTCTGTACGATTTCAAAAAACTCTGATAAAGTTGCCTGACTATCCTTTGTTTCATCATAGGAACCATATACCATACTGTAAACAGATGATGTAGCACAATAATTTCCCATTTCATTTACATTTAACATCATAAAAATGCCTACAAGAATACTAAATACCACGATCAAACCTATGAGCTGTTTTTTCTTCCAAAGTTCATAGCAACAACGTTTTAAATTCACCTTCATCTCCATTGCATTCGCCTCCCACTTTTGTATTAATCCTTCTTACGTCTCCAAATAAATAGGATACCTGCACCTACAACAAAAATTGCAATCAAAACAATTGTTTTTAAAATCATCTTTGTCTGTGCATCCTTCTGTTTTTGAATTTGTTGTTGCTCATAAGTGTTGTCAGGTGCAGGCGTACTGTCTGCTGCCACACTAATGGTCTCTACTGACACATCTTTATTATACTTATTTCCTTCTGCATCCTCATATTGCACAGTGATTTCCACATTCTGATCTCCAGACTCCGTGAATACTACATACATATCCTTGTACATAGAGGAACCAGCTTCCACAGTTCCAATATCTACCTGCTTGCTTTCTTCTGTAATCTTCCCGTCCATAAGAAAAGATACATTTTTCAAAGAACTTTCTGATTCATTCACATATGTAACACTGATCAAAGCCTTCGCTCCAACTTTTGTACTCTCCGCCACCGAAACGCTGTTGATGGAAAGGGAACTGGTATATTCAACCGGGACATAGACACTGGCTGAATTTGCCGCTGCTTCTTCCCCTATCATATAATTCATGCTCAAAGTAATACTTGCCTTAGTTGCCTCTATATCATTTGGCACATCCACCTGAACTAGCAAATCGTAATTCTGGTTAGCACCGATCTCAGGGATAAACACCTGATTACTCTCTCCGTACACAGGGGTAATTCCATCATCTGCAAGAATTTGAACGGTCACATTCTTTGCAGGGTACTTTCCAATATTCTTAAGTAGAAACTTTATGGTAGCCATAGACCCCGGCGAAAAATCACCTTTTACGACTTCATAAGAATCAATCATCACAATATTTGTTGCCGCTTTCAATTTCACACCTAACAGAACAAGAAAGCATATGCTCAAACAGCAAAACAATATACCTAATTTCTTTAATTGTTGTCTCATCCTTCTCACCTTTTTGTTCTCCTCCTGCCTATTCATATTCATCTATCCTTTCCTGCTTTATAGGGCAAAATCCTAGTTTCCTATATAGGAACAAAGTGGACAAGTCCACTTCAACTCCCTGTATCCCTCACTCATGAGGGACTTGATCCACTTTGCGTGCCAGATGCGTGTTGCATGCTTTTTGCAACAATACTCCTTTCGCATCTGTGCACATCCTCGCGGAGCGTTTTGCACTGTTTTCAGCCTAAGCAAAGACCGTAAGATCAAAGCGCAGGCCAGAAAACTGGCACGCAAGGCTTTCCCAAGAAAACGAGTCAAAGACGAAGTTTGATTGGTTGAAAGCTA
>JBGVLO010000168.1:0-3910 GCA_045124315.1 Lachnospiraceae bacterium | reverse complement strand
ATTTATTTAAGGTAAAAGTGTAATAGTTTCATTTAAAAGTTGTGAATATAGGTGAAGGAACATTAAAAACTCACAATTTCTGAAAGGGGCGGTTTTTATGAAGAAAAAATGGATTGGAATGTTAGCCGTAGTTCTTTTAATTGTAGCAGGGATATTTGTGTATCAGAAAAAGAAAGAACCCATTGCAGGGACGGAACTTCTGTCAGATATAAAATTGGAAGACATTTCTTGTATGGAAGTTAGGGTAGTATCTTTAGAAACTTATGTTGCATTTAATGACCAGGATGTGGAAGAAATGTCAGAAGTAATGAATATACTGAAAAATATCGAAGCTAAGCCATCAAGATATTCGGAAATAAAAGGATGTGGAGTGCATATAGACATAAGTATGAAAGATGGAACAAAGCATACCGTTGGTTTAGTTGGAAAGGATATGTTTCTGGATGGAAAACACTATATTCCAAATGATAACTATGTAGAGGCATTTAGAAATCTGGTAAATAAGTATAACACCGTAAATCCTGTGGCAGAGATAGAAGAATCAGACGTTTCTTATTTGGAACTTAATACATCTACAGATATCACCATTAAATTAGATACCAAAAAAAGTGAAAGAATATCAGAAATAATGGACAGCCTAAAAAGCATCGAAGTAAAATCGGTAAAATATCCTACCTTTCGTTGTGATACCTGCATCACTATAAAAATGAAAGACGGAACAGAACATAGTTTAGGATTTGGTTCAGAGGATATGGTATTCGATGGAAAATATTATAAACCGGATGATAATTATAAAGAAATATGGAACCAATGGGCATTTGAGTATCATAATGAAGATACAATAGAGAGCAATACAGATGATACTATGGAAAGTACCGGATACCTTTCTGACGAGGTACAACGAGAGTATGTTAAAGTAAATGACATTCTTTATTGTTACAGTGGAAAAACCTCTGAAAGTTTGGAACAGATAGAGGCAAAAGGATTTGTTTTGGTAGGAAAAGTTGCACTTTGTGATAATGAAAAGATTCCCGAAATAAACTTTACAGCAGCCCAGATAGAGAAGGGGACTGTTATCTATGCCAATGAAAACGAGAAAGATTATATTTATTTGGAAATAGATGGGAAACTTTTGGTATTTGAAGAAGAAAAGTAAAGAGGAATGGGAAAAGATATAAGACAGATAATTGCGAAAGAATCAAAAACATATATTGTGTGATGCAAAAGAAACAAATACATAAGCAGATACTTGTTCGGCTGTGGGTACTTAACGAGAGGCTTGCCTCAAGTTTAGTACCGCTACGAGCCGAGTGTAGAGAAAGTATGTCTGCGTTGTTTTGTTTCTTTTTCATTACTTTAAAATAAAATAGGATAGTTCAGCAAACACCTATTTATGAAAGAACGAAGTTCGACATTTAATTCTGAATGGAAGAACGCAATTGTTTTTTATTTTTGATGGATTCAATTAAGAATCCTACCAATAAAAAGCAAAGATTTATCACCACAACACTGGCACCCACCGGAATGGAATAAAAATACGATCCCATCATACCTAAAACAAAGCAGATAACAGATAGGATTCCGGAACTAATGGTAACCATTTTGAAACTTTTGAACACTCGCATAGAAGTAAGTGCTGGGAAGATAATTAAGCTGGAAATCAGCATGGCACCCATCATTCTCATACCTAATACAATGGTAATAGCAGTAAGGATTGCAAGTAAAAGATTATAAAATCCAACATTAACACCCGTTGCCTGGGCAAAACTTTCGTCAAAGGTAACTGCAAAAATTTTATGATAGCATAAAACAAAGAGCAATAATACTATAACAGAAAGTATAATGCTAAAAATGACATCCTCCTGATTCATGGCAAGTACACTACCAAACATATAACTGCAGACATCTGCTGTCATGCCTGTGGAAAGTGAGGTGGCAATGACACCGATGGCAAGGGAACTAGAGGAAATGACTGCAATTGCGGCATCGCTTTTGATTCGTTTGGAGTTACGGATGCGTAAAAGGAAAAATGCCGCTAAAATTACCACAGGAATGGAAATTTTAAGTGGCGCAAAACCTAAGGCCACAGCCACTGATAACGCACCGAAGGAAACGTGGGAAAGTCCGTCCCCGATCATAGAATAGCGTTTTAATACAAGAATAACCCCAAGTAAAGAGGAGCAAAGGGAAACCAGGCATCCAACCAAAAATGCACGGCCTAAAAATCCATAGCTAAAGACATCATACCAAAATCCGCTCATGATTGTTTTCCTCCTTGTTCTAGATTTAAAAAGCTGGTACCAATTTCACTTTGTTTGTATTTTTCCACATTGCCGAAAAATAACTGGGTTTGTCCTAAATGTAAAACCAAATCCGCCTGATTTACGGCAGATTTAATGTCGTGGGTTACCATAATGATGGCAACCTTGTATTTCTGATTCAGGTGTTTGATTAATTGATACAATTCCATGGTGGCTGCGGGGTCAAGTCCTGTAACCGGCTCGTCCAAAATCAATAATCTGTCCGTAGCGCA
Organism: Lachnospiraceae bacterium; assembly: GCA_045124315.1. GTDB lineage: Bacteria > Bacillota > Clostridia > Lachnospirales > Lachnospiraceae > CAG-411. Next base: position 1,377 of record JBGVLO010000168.1, on the reverse strand, counting down.
TAACGCCCTTGCAATCAGTACTCTTTGCTGCTGCCCACCGGAAAGTTCCTTGTATGGACGGAACTTAAATTCTTCCATGCCCAGTCTTTTTAAATTTTTCATGGCAGTTTCTTTTTCTTTTTTACTATAAAAAGGGAGAAATCCCCGTTGTTTCAAGCAACCTGAAAGTACAACTTCAAAAACAGTAGCCGGAAAGTCTTTTTGGAGATCTGTCTGCTGAGGCAGATAACCAATGGAACTTTTTTGTAATGCTTCCTCTAAAATAAGTTCTCCTTTTAGAGGTTTTAATAATCCTAACAGTCCCTTCATCAGGGTACTTTTTCCGGAACCATTTTCACCAACGACACATAGATATTCTCCTTCTTTTAAGGAAAACGATACATCAGAAATGGCGATGATATTTTCATATCCAAAACTGACGTTTTTACAGGTTAATAATTCTTTCATGGTGTATTTAATCCTTTCTGTAACGCTTCTACATTTTGCCACATAAGACTTAAGTAAGAAACTCCTTCTTTTAGTTCCTGATTTGTAACAGTATGGCAGGAATGCAATAACAGTGAATCCGCTCCTGTTTCTTCACAGATGGTGACAGCAACTTTTGTGTTGTTGGTAGATTCTGTATAAAATACCGTACCAAGATGCTCGGATTTCATAACATCCACAAGGGATATCATGGTTTTTACACTAGGTTCTACTTCTGAGCTGCAGGCTGGAAATGCTGCATAATGTTGTAATCCGTAATGTGTTACAAAGTATTGGAAGGGAAATTTATCTCCTACCACAATGGTATTTGTTTTTGCATTTTTTACGGTATCTTCAAAGGCTTGATCTAATTCTTCTAATTCAAGCCGGTAGCTTTCATAATTTGCTTCGTATTCTTCTTTATGGCTGCTGTCAATTTCACTTAACCGGTCCTTAATGGCTTCAACAATCAGGATAGCATTTTTAGGTGAGGTCCAAATGTGTTCATCATAGATGATTTCAGATGCATGAGCGTCCTCACTATGTCCTTCTTCAACGTGAGTATCTTCGCTGTGCTCATCTTCATTGTGGGTGTCTTCACTATGTCCTTCTTCGATATGTTCTTCAAAATCTTGCTCTGAGGTATCATGTGAACAAGATTCACCGTGGTCGTGGTGGTGATGGTCCTCGTCGTGTTCTTCCTCAATCAATTCCACATAGTCCATCATGCATAAGATAGAAAGTTCTGAGGTATCAAGTCCGTCCAAAATTTCCTCTACCCATACTTCGGATTCACCACCAGTATAAATCAGTAAATCAGCATTTTGCAGCAGAATCAAATCGGACGGGGTAGGCTCATAGGAATGGGAATCCATTCCGGGAGTAATTAATAAATGAAGTTCTATATCGGAG
>JBGVLO010000167.1:0-37012 GCA_045124315.1 Lachnospiraceae bacterium | reverse complement strand
GGCAATGCTGCGCATGAAAAATTGCCCAAATCTGCACACGGTAGACTTTCATACGGTATTTTCGGTTCCGAAAATACCCACCTGTGAACAGTAACGACAGACATACTTTTTGAAACATGTCCACTTTGCAACACTTTCATAGTAAGCAAAACCATGATATCTATATTATATCATACTATTCATTCTCAGTCACATACTTAGGCGTACCGCCCAGATATTTATTTAGAAAGGATGTTTATATTATGGCACAAAATCCAGTTGTAACTATCGAAATGAACACAGGAGATATTATCAAAGCAGAGCTTTACCCTGAAATTGCACCAAATACAGTGAATAATTTTATTTCCCTTATTAAAAAAGGATATTATGATGGTCTAATTTTCCATCGTGTCATTCCAGGTTTCATGATTCAGGGCGGTTGTCCAGACGGAACCGGAATGGGTGGTCCAGGTTATTCCATCAAGGGTGAATTTGCAAACAACGGTTTTACTAACAACCTAAAACACACACCTGGTGTATTATCTATGGCACGTTCTATGATGCCAAACTCTGCAGGTTCTCAGTTCTTTATCATGCACAAGACTTCTCCTCATCTTGACGGAGAATACGCTGCATTTGGTAAAGTAATTGAAGGATTAGAAAATGTAAATACAATCGCAGAAACACAGACCGATTATTCCGATCGTCCTGTAGTAGACCAGATCATTAAATCTATGACTGTAGACACTTTTGGTGTGGAATATCCGGAACCAGAGCATTACTAATAAAGCTGTTACTATAGGAACAAAATGGTCAAGTCCACTTCATTTCCCAAAAAACAGGAACAGCCAAAGAGAATCATTTTTCTCTTTGGCTGTTCCTGTTTTGTAAATAAGATCTATTACAAACCATAACCTATATTCGTGAAAGGCCAAACTATACATTTCAATAGGACAATAACAATTAGAATACTGTTTTTAAATTCTTCATTTCTGTCTTTGTTTTCTTTGATATCAGATTATTATACCGGAAGAACACAAATCCATCTACTTTTTTGTATTTTCTTCCTGCCACGACCTGTTTTTTCAGTTCCGCTTTACTTTTACACCAACCAGTATCCCCTAATCTCCTAGCTTCACTAACTGACATACCCGCACGGTATGCAGCAATTCCAATATATAATTTAATATTCTCATTTGTGCTACTGTCTGCCCAACGTTTTACAGTCTTCTTGTAAGGACACACTTTGTGAGAAAACGACCAATAAATCTGAGGACAAACATAATCCACATAACCTTCTTCACGCATCCACTTTTTCACATCACAGTAATATCGATCCTTTGCATAAAGATTACTCATGTTTCCTGCTGGGCTAACACCAAAACGCACCGTGGGTTTGATCTCCTTTATACCTGTGTATACTTTTTTCAGCAAAGAATCTACATTGCTTCGTCTCCAATTCACAATGGACTTTGGCTCCTCTCCATCGCTTCTTTGCTTCTCCACATATTTACTATATTCATTTCCGTCAAATCTGGTTTTATATTTACTTCCAAGACAAGGATAAAAATAATCATCAAAGTGAATTCCGTCCACGTCGTATTTCTGTACAATTTCCAAAATACCATCTACTATCAACTGCTGTACTTCCTGTTTGGATGGATTATAATAATATAACCCATCCCAATATAACACATTTCTACTTCCTTCGTTGATCCATTGTTTTGCCTGATTATTCTTTGCCAGAGATTTTACCTTCATATTGCTCAAAGTCACTCGATATGGATTAACCCAAGCCTCAATTTCTAATTCTCTCTCATGTGCCGCTTTGACCATATATTCCAAAGGATCATATCCAGGATTTCGTCCTTGTTTACCTGATGCAACTGCAGACCACGGAAAATAATCTGACGCATACAATGCATCCCCAAAAGGACGAACCTGAACGATCACCGTATTCATATTCATCTTCACACATTGATCAAACATCTTATTGACATAGGATTTAAATTTCCCTTCAGTCATTCTATTCATGCCAGCTTCCTGAAATTCCAAATAAGAAATCCACACTGCTCTCATTTCCTCTGAACTGGAAACCATAGTTGCTGCTCTTGCCTGTTCTTTCGACTGTGATTTTTCTCTTGGTATCAAACCACTCAAATGATCTGTTTTCACCCAAATTCCCATTAAAACCGAAAAGATCAGAACAATACACAGCACACTTTTGTAACTAATTTTGCCTTTCATTTAAGCCCCTTCCTTCCAGATACCTTCTACCATTATTTTTTGCATCCTCAAAACAACTCTACAAGAAAAGCTGTCATACAACAGCTTTTCAAAAACCCTATCCTACAACAAACAGTTCCATCCGTCTTTCTATCTTCCGGTTGGATATTTTTCAAACACACTTTCCGTTGTATCATAAATCGTCTTTGCTACACTATCCTGCATAGTAGGATCCACTAATTTTGCACGATCCCCGTCATTGGATATAAATCCAAGCTCGATTAAAATAGCTGGCACCGTGTTTTTCTTAATTACCACATAATTTGCTGATTTTACACCTCTATTTTTAGAAGCAAAAACAGAAACAATGTTTGAAAGATACACACTAGCCATACTATTACTATTCAATCCATTTTGTAATGTTGCGTTATTATTAGTCGAATAATACACTTCTGTTCCAGATGCACTACTTGTTGCTGAATTCATATGTAAACTCACAAATAAATCTGCACCTACTGCGCTTGCATAAGCAGCTCTATCATCCAAACTAATAAATGTATCGTTATATCTTGTCCAATATGCTTTTACATTTGATGTACTACTGTCAAAGTATTTCTTTGCGCATGTGTATAATATAGCATAATTCAAATCTGCTTCTTTATATCCTCCAGCCTGTGCTCCAGGATCCGTACCTCCATGTCCGCAATCCAATACAACAATATTGGAATAAACATCTTTTGGATCACCCACTTTAATGGCAACCATACCATTATCTACCGTCACTTTATATCCCTGCAATTTACTTGTTGTGAAAGTTAATATTGTATTCCCTTCACTCACCTGAACATCATATCCGGTAATCACAGGATTATTAATCACTAACGGTGTCACCTGTAAATGCGCAGAAATATCTGTATTTACCGTTACCATAAATTGATTGTTATAATAACAATCCTTATCTGTAATCGCAGCACCAGTCGCAAATGTTGGTAACGAAAAATAAATACTTGCATCAGACGCAACATTGGCAGTCTGTGAAACAACAGTATCTGTAATCTCACTTGTCTTTGTCTTACTGTTCCAATTATAGTAATATCCTAATGCCATAGCAGTAAATCTACCTGGAACCATCAAATAATACTTTCCAGTAGCTCGATTCTGAATTCTCTGAGCAGTAACATCTACCGTCTGTTCCATACCATTCACCAATGCAATATTACTATCTACCGTATATACAATCGTTACATTATCCTTAGAAATTGTAATTGTATCATTCACTTTATCATAAGTACAAGTAGCTCCTAATGTTTTCTCAAAAACCTTTTTACCATTTAAAAGTGCAGTATTGTCAATTACAATTCCAGGCATTTTTCCATAACTGATATTTTTTTGGTTATAAGAAGTCTTAACCTTTGTTCCATCATATCTCATCCACATGCCATCCATATTAAGTTCCATCCAGTTTGATGTAATCTGTCCGGTTTTCTTGGAATTATTCCATGTATAAGTATATCCTAAATTCTGAACCACAAAACCAATCGGAACCATAATTCGATTCTTTTTTGCAGCCTTATAGCGCACCATCATCATAGGGGCTTCCATTTTCTTTTTCTTACCGTTAATACGAGCGACCTTACTTCCCAAAGTCATCGAAACCGTCTTATCAAATTTAGTAATGGTTAATTTCTTTGTTTTCTTGTCATAATAACAATCTGCCTTTAGTCCGTTCTTAATAACATCCACATAATATCCCATAGAATTATTATTAATCACAATTCCTGGAGTTCCATGCAAATCAATGTTCTTACCGTTCAATGTGAACTTCACCTGTGTCCCCGTATAAAGCTGCTCTTTCCCGTTCACTATCAAAGCCAGCGCTGAAGCTGCACCAACCTCTGATGCCGGTATACAGATCATAAATACCGCTACCAACAAACCTAGCAAAATCTGCTTCATTCTTTTTTTCATGTAATTTCACCTCTCTGTTTTTTATCCATATTGTAATATGAACCATGCCGTCAAAAAATTTCGACCAATTTGTTCGCTAAACAAATACCATCTTATTATATATAAATGTTAATTTTATGTCAACGAAGGAAAACTTACACAAAAATTTGTTAGTAACAATCCAGAAAAAAGAATATTTTAGATTAATTTGTCTATTCTAGCTGCTTTATGAATGTCCCTTATAACAGTTACCTATTCTTATGCTTTAAAGTAAAAACACCAATTACATGTCCACATAATGAGGAATCAATAAATATCCTCCCTCATGAATGGTATCTTTTGTCAGTCCGTTCACTGCTTTGATTTCTTCAATCAAATCCTCTCTTGTCGCAAAGTCATCCGTATAATATAAATCTGCATATTTCCAAAGAGATGTCCCCTTCTCTACACATACCTTAGTAACAACCTTCTCCCTATGCACTGTAGCGTATGCACCCATGTTCGTGTCGGTCACTGCATCTGCTTTGAAATTCCACTTCACACAAGAAATACTAACACCAATCACTACCACCAATAAAATTCCCAAAATCACACTTGTCATTCCCTGACGATAAGAACTAAAATTTAAAACTCGTCTCATAACAATCCCCGCCTTTCAGAACATTTGTTCTTATACAGTATACATCGAACAAGTGTTTTTGTCAATTCTTTTTTCGAACAGTTGTTTGTGAACATTTGTTTTGACAAACATTTGTTTATTTGATATACTATAACTATATCACATGATACCAGGGTCAAAAGGTCTGAAAACACATAAGCTTGCGGGGTTGTAGGTGAATGACCTTGGGTCCCGTCAAACATGGGTGGAAGTTCAGAGAGTGCGCCTGTATATATGTAAACTATACGATTGCGCTTGCGAATAAAGTATATATTGCATATACACATAGCCGATAACGATATCATGAGACACATTGAGCACTTATCAAAGTCTTTTTGAGTCTAGTGCGAAAGCTCACGCAGGGAAAATGTCCAGCCACTTTCTAATTTTTTAGTCATTTTGTATATTTGGCATTTTTCGAATGGCACCCTCTGAACAATATCACACGATACAAATGTTTGCAGAATTGCGGGGCTGCTAACAGCGTAGCAATTCGTAGGTATCATCACTTATACATATTAAATAACAATAATTTAGAGAATTTTCCTCTTTGTTATGTTTAATGGAGGTATTTTTATGAGCTATGGTAAGATTACAGCAAAGCAGCAAGAAATATTAGACTATATTAAATCTCAGATTCTAAACAAGGGTTATCCTCCAGCAGTTCGCGAAATCTGCGAAGCAGTACATTTAAAATCCACCTCTTCTGTTCACTCTCATTTAGAGTCTTTAGAAAAGAACGGATATATTCGCCGAGATCCTACAAAGCCTCGTGCCATTGAAATTGTGGATGACAGCTTTAATATTACACGCAGAGAGATCATAAATATTCCCATGATTGGAACCGTAACTGCAGGGCAACCAATTTTAGCGACCCAGAATATCGAGGGCTATTTTCCACTGTTATCTGAAGACATGCCAAAAGGTGAAACTTTCATGCTTCGGGTAAAAGGTGAAAGTATGATCAATGTGGGAATTTATGACGGTGATCAGATTATCATTCAGAAGCAGCCTTTTGCAGAAAATGGCGATATTGTTGTTGCATTGATTGATGATTCTGCTACCGTAAAGACATATTATAAAGAAGATGGCCACTTCCGCCTTCAACCAGAAAATGACCATATGGATCCTATTATTGTACCAGATTTGGTTATTTTAGGAAAGGTAGTCGGCTTATTCCGAAAATATTAAATACCACTACGATATTATTGTCAATGATTATACTTCTTACAAGCCAGCGACACGAAGCTATTCCGTTACTGTTCAAAGGTAGGTATTTTCGGTACCGAAAATACCGTATGAAAGTCTACCGTGTGCAGATTTTGGCAATTTTTCATGCGCAGCATTGCCCAAATCCGTTACAGTTTACATAACTGTGAACTGTAACGCTAGTCCTTTAGGGCTTGCTAAGATACATATCCGATTGCCCCTTTTATAGTATGAAAAAAGAAGCCTGAGAAATGACTTTTCACTCATTTCTCAGACTTCTTTTTCTTTATGCCACTACATTACACAAGATTACACTCAGTAATCCACATGCAATAACAATAAGCATTTCCGGAACCTTCTTTGTTTTCCGAATCCATCCTACTACCGTTCCCATTCCAAGTACAAGAACAATAGTCACTGGCAAACCAATCGAACACTCTGCCATAATCTTCTGCACTTCATAGAATAGGGACAAACCGGTACTGATCAATAACCCCCCCACAATAGGCTTGATACATTTTCCAAGTAATTCAAAAATCGTTAGTTTTTCAAACATCTCATAAATATACATCACACCACATAAAACAGCACCTGATGCGGCTAATGCCACAACAAAACCTGCAAAGGCAACCAGTATACCAACGAGAATACTTCCGGTTACATTATACCCTTCATAAAAGCCTACTCCTGCCAACATCTTTGTTAAAATCGATCCCGGCAAAGCATTTACAACCGGCAACAACTGAATATACAACTGTGTATCCTGAATCTCATTTCCTAAAAACATAGATTCCGCAACGGTCAGATATGCCTCTCCTCCACCAAAAGAAATGACAGAAGACATATAACCTTTTGCCAAATATGCAAGAGCAGAACGACAGGTAAGAATCGCAGGGACGCTCGCTACAATTAAAAAAAGCAACAATCCTAATTCTTCTTTTATCACTTTTTTTAATCCATGTCGTACCTTCACTTTTTCTCCAACAAAGCTTTCTCGGATACCGTTCACGGCAATCACCGCCATTAAGGCATATAACACCCACAGTACATATTTATTACTAATGATTTGCGCTTTTCCCACACATAACATGTAACAAAAGGTAATCACTGCATCCAACACAAACCGAAGCTTTGTCATGCCCTTCCCAGTGGAAAAAATAACAAAAAACGCCAACAACAATACATTTACCGTACTCACATCAAAAATAGGCGTATGTTCATCAATCAAACCAAAGATACGGTATACTTCTTTCCCCGCGGTAAAAAAGCATACACACAAAATAACCGCCATGCGCTTGAGCTTCATATCCGTCAACGGAACACTATCCACAACCTTTTTGTTGTAAATAAACAGCAGATAGATAATATAAATGGAAATCCCAACGGACATATATTGTACCTGCTGGATTGCATCCTGACTAAAAGTCGAAAATGCAATAATAAATAACAACGTAGCAAATACCCCCGGTAATGCAATTGCCATGGCCGACAATATCATGCCCGGCACACCTGCTACCGTCTTTCCCAGTGCCACCGCCATTTCCACAGGAAGAGCTCCCGGTGTAATGTTGGCAGCTACAATAAATTTATTATAGTCTTTCTGACTTACTATCTTATGTTCTTTTACTACTTCTTTTTCAATAACAGGAATTAATGCATTTCCGCCACCAAACCCAATGCAACCTACTTTAAACAAAGAAAGTAATAGCTTTTGTAATTTTCGCATGCTTTCCTCCTAAGGGTATACAAAACCCATTCCAAGTTCCTTATCCTACTTCCTATAATGCCAAGTCCGCTTCCGAAAGCTCTTTTCCATCTTTCCAAATACGTTCTAAGTCATAAAACAAACGGTCCTCTTTGGAGAATACATGTACAATAATATCACCATAATCCATCAATACCCAGTTGCTGTTTCTAACACCCTCGATACGCTTAGGCTCAAACCCTGCCTTTGACAATTGCTCCTCTACATTATCTACCAAGGCGGAAATCTGGGACGGATTGTTACCATCAGCAATAATAAAATAATCTGCAAATGTAGCAATCTCTGTTATTTCAATAACTCTAACATCTTCTCCTTTTTTTTCTGCTAACGCATGATATGCAATCGATGCCATTTTCTTTGCATTCTGTAATTCTTTACTCATATTATTTTCTCCTATCTATTTTATTCACACTTATATCTTAATTCCTAAACTTTTGAAGTTACGCAACAAATCAGCAGATTCCGAATGTCTGTAGAATTGCGGGAGTTGCTACATCCCACTTTTATGCTCCGACAAACATTTTTCTTCATAATATAGAAACGCCTCCTGAGTAGTAGGATCGATTTCTTCATCATGAGATTTCGACTGCAAATACTCCAAAGTATTTTTCAAAATTTCATATACAGCCTGATCCATATCTTCAAATGCCAAACATCTGCACTTTGGTAATCCGTCCAGCATCTTTCGATTCGGCTCAATATAATCCGACACAAATATGATCTTCTCCAACAGACTCATATTTGCTTTTCCTGTTGTATGAAAACGAATGGCATCCAAGACTTCCTTGTCCTTCACTCCATAAGTATGTTCTGCCAAATATGCCCCCATCTTTGCATGCAGCAAATGTGGTGCTTTCTCTTCCGACTCCGAAACCGTAATTCCTACTTTCTTTGCCATTTTTAATAATTCTTCGCCGGAATATCCCTTTGCGCAATCATGTAGTATTCCTGCCAACTGTGCCTGTTCTATACCACAATCATAACGCATAGCCAAGGCTGCCGCCGTGTACCGAACACCTAACGTATGTTCAAAACGACCTTTCTTCAAAACTGACCTAAGCGTATCTTCTAATTCTATCCATTTTGTCACGATTCATCCTCTTCTCTGTATCCATTCACCTATCACAACTAAAGGTTACAGTTCACAGTTTGTGAACAGTAACAACTAAAGGTACAATCCCTGTACCGTGATATAATCTTCCACAGCCTTTGGAAGCAAATATGCCACTGACTTTCCCTGCTTTCTCCTAGCCCGTATATCAGTGGAAGAAATTTCCATTATGGGCATATGCAGAAAATCAATTTTTGCATGGTAAGTATTCCACAAATGCTCTGCCACAGGTTCTAACTGTTCCCGCTTATTCTCGCCTCGAAATGCCACCAAAAATCTGGTAAGCTCAAATAACCGCTCTGCCCGATTCCAATCCTCCAAATACAACAGAGAATCCGCTCCAATCAAAAAATAGAACTCGGTATCTTTGGAATTCCTGTGCAATGCTTCCATCGTATCTACCGTATAGGTATTTCCTTCCCGTTCATATTCCATGGTAGAGATAGAAAAATATTCTTTGTCCGCAATGGCATATTCAATCATTTGCTTTCTTGAATCTTCTGATGCCAGTTCTCTTTCGTCCTTATATGCCGGCTTTCGACTAGGAAGGAAAATAACCTGATCTAATTCGTATTCTTCATATGCACGCTCTGCCATAAGCAAATGTGCATTATGTATTGGATTGAAGGTTCCACCCATAATTCCTATTTTTCGTTTCATCTCTTCTACCACTCTCCACATTGCACTTCTTATTTGAAGAAGCTACCTTAGCTGTTCTTATTATTCCATGCAATGTCAAAATCATTCTCACTATTTTTTCTCTTTTTTTGCAGCCGGAAGCTCAATCTTTCTCTTCTTTGGATCCGAAGCAGGACGATACAGTACAATCTTCTTTCCAATAACCTGAACAAGCTCCGAACGTGTTCTCTCTGCAATCATTTGTGCAATCTCTCTCGGATCATCGATACAATTCTTCAAAACACCCACTTTTACCAATTCTCTCGCCTCAAGTGCTTCTCGAATCCCTTCAATAATCTCTGTTGTCAGGCTCGCCTTTCCAACATGATAAATAGGATCCATATTCATTGCCAAAGATTTTAAATATGCTCTCTGTTTGCTTGTCATGCTTTTCCTCCGTTCTATTATCCTCCGTCATTATCCTTTACGGATAACCTCTAAATCTATCTTCCTTCAGCTTAAAACCCGTTCCTTTTCAAGCCTTCGGGCACTATTATAACATCATTTTTTAGGGGTGTAAAGAAAACCTTTTCATTGGTTTGTACCACACAAAACTGTTACCTTTCACCAATATGCGAAATGTAACAGTTTTATTCTTTTATACACCTTTTACACCCAACATACCCCATAGCCTCAATTTGCTCTTCACTGCCCTCATATTCATACCGGTTATTCTCTTGTATTTCGCTGACATAACCACAATCTGCTCTATGATATTTCATCGTGTTGGTATTTAGTATAAATATTTCTGCCTTCTCTTGTTGGTTTGTTTCTTTTTGGTAGGACTTCTTTCCTTTTTCTATGCTCACCTGCTGGTCGGACTTCCAACTTTCTCCATCGGTGTAATCAATGGAAATCTGAGGCTGAACATTATACACAAACACAGAAAAGGACAATCCCTCTCCATTATCTTCCACGGAAGCCGCCTCCATTGCCACGCCTTTTGCAACCAGATCATCCCCTTCAAACACCGGCGTCACGCGATATAACACATGATACTCAGTTGCTTTTACAAAGTCTGCCACTGCTTCTTCAAAAGGAAGCATTCCTTCTGTATTAAAATACCTGGTTCCGGTAATGAGATTTTTTTCGTTGGCATTCTCCCCTGATAATTGATAACCAATCAAATGGCAGCGATTGTACAGATAATTTCCATCTACACAATCGTATTTGATGGTGTGCCAGCCGGAAGGCTTGATGGCACCAATTGGTCCCCGTTCCTCGGTTGGCGTGATTTCCTTGCAGATATTTGCATATGCCACGCCACATCTTCCCAAGGAATCCAACGGACTATACTTCTCAAAGGGCTGGGTAGTATACTCTTCTTTTGAAAAATCCGGTCGATTCCCATTCAGCTCTATCCACAAAGTTCCTTGAAACTCTGGAAGATCTTCCAGCGTAAACATTTCCTCTGTTTCTCCAGAGACTTCTGTTTCACGATTGCCATAAGTATCCGGCAAGGCGCCCTCTTTGGATATCTCCCACCCGCATCCGCTTAGGGCTATGGTCCATACAGCCAGTATGCAAATCATTCGTTTCCAGTTCTTTCTCATGATATACACCTCCATCTCTCCTAATTATACCGAAAAAACAGTCAGAACGAAAGTTCTGACTGTCTCATATCCATTATTCCTCTAACAGTGTGTTGCGACTCATAACAAGCATGCATATATTACTTATTCTTCGTATTTTACAACGCATCCCTTTCTAAAAAAGGCGATTCCATATTTCTTTATATCACGATATCCGTCCATCCATAACTCGCTTACATACTTGCGGTCTTCTATTTGACCAATTGCTTCCTGCACTTTACCCTGTAGTTGTTCTACACTATCTGCCACTTTAAATTCCACTACAAAAGCACGTCCAAATGGATTGACTGGTTTCACATAAATATCAGTTCTACCATCTCCACTTTCACGATTGGATTTCACAATATAACCGTCCAGACCAGTCAAAATTCCCGCAATAAATCCATGATAAAAATTCTCCTGATAGTCATGAAAACTAATCGTTTGTTGCAACAACTTCGTCACTTCTGTTTGAAAAGTCTTAGCATCGCCCGACACAAAGGCGTGGAACAACAGAGAGCGATCCATTTCTTTCGTTTTTTCCTTGAACCACTCTTCCACCTTATTTACAAAAATATACATTATTTCTTCATTTGGAACCTGAAGTTTTGCATAATATTTTTTAGTTGAGCGATCATATTCACTTTCTGTTTTCTTGAAATAACCAGTAAAAAACATGAAGTTCCAAAGATTTTCCGGAGAGCTTTCAATTTCATCATATGTCACATCTTCGTGAAGATATTTCCAAATAGCTTTGCCCTGAATAAAGCTTTCGATATCCTCTTTTGCTTCCTCATCCGCAATCATAATCATCTTACGTACGATATCATTTGCACTAGTATTCGCCCAATATGGTTGCGGTAATGCATCTTTATCTCCTAAGTGATCCTTTACAAATTTTAAGGTACTCCATGGATTGTATATATTTTGTTCTCCAAAAATATATCCGTTATACCATTCTTTCACTACAGGATATAGATCTGCCATTCCATAATCTTCACACATTTTTTGCACTTCCGCATCCGTAAACCCAAAATACTCACTATAGGTTCCAGAAAGAATCGTATCAATATCCAGATTATTAAGACCAGTAAAAATGCTTTGGCATTGACTGCTTGGTGAGGTATTTTCGAACCTAGCAGTCAAGCCCACCTCACTCACTTGGCGAGGTTCTTTCGAGCCTAGTGATGATGGTGCATCATTAACAACACACAGGCACCCTGTAAGCACTGCGAAATAAAGACTATCATTCGTCTTTAGTACACAACCTAACAGTTCTCTTATGAAATCGATCATCTCTTCATAAAAATGGTTCACATATGCCCCCTCTAACGGCACATCATACTCGTCAAGAAGCAATATCACTTTTTTCTGATGATACACTTCAAGACACTGGCATAAAAACTTCAATGAACTTTTGTATTCATTTACTGTAGCCCTTTCCTGTTGAAACTTCTTATACCGCTCTATTTCATATTCATCGAAAAATTCAGAAGACAATACATAGGAATGCCGACGAAATTCATCTGAAATAGCATTGATGAGACACGCAAAAGAACTGTCTAATGTGCTCTGCTTTCCACTTTTCAATGTCAAGGAGATTACCGGATATTGACCCATATGTTTTGTATACCGTTCCCCTGCATCACAGATATTACAGCCATCAAATAAATGGTGATAGTCCACCTTATTTCCCCTTCGATCATACGCATCCTCAAAAAAATATTTCAACATGCTTAATGTCAATGTTTTTCCGAAGCGTCTGGGACGTGTGAATAGATTCACTTTACTTTTTTGATCTAACAATTCTTTGATGAACAAGGTTTTGTCAATATAGTAATAATCGTCTGTATAAAAATCTTCAAAAGATTCAACCCCAACTGGTATATTCTTTCCTATGATAACTCCTCCTCTCATTTCATGCATATTTATGTAACAGTCCGTATATTCTACCATTATTATACCGTACTTTTTATGTAAGTAAAACAAAAAAAATTCTTTTCCCCTCTGGTCTATAGAACAAAAAATGGAGCCTCCCAAAGGGAAACTCCACTTTTTATAAAAAAACTATTCAAACAATCCGTCAGAAGGATTAGCCTAATAAACTCAATACGCCCTGTGTAGACTGATTTGCCTGAGCAAGCATTGACTGACCAGCCTGCATTAAGATGTTGTTCTTTGAGTATCTGGTCATTTCTTCTGCCATATCAGTATCACGTAAGCTAGACTCAGCTGACTGTAAGTTCTCGCTAGAAGTATCCAAGTTAGAGATAGTGTGCTCTAATCTGTTCTGAGTAGCTCCAAGTTTTGCTCTCTCAGTAGATACACTCTGGATCGCCATATCGTAAGCATTTACTGCCAAAGAAGCAGATGCCTGATTTGTCACATCAAGAGCCTTACCTTCTACACCGTCTTTTGTCTGAACGATATTAAGGTCTTTTGCTTTCATTGAGTTGATACCAAGCATAACTTCCTGACCTGCATTTGCACCAACCTGAAGACGGAATGCATCTTTGCCTGTAGGAGCCTGCTCTGTCTCTACCATTTCCTTTGCAGTGATAGTGATTACATCTCCTGCTTTCATCTTGTCAGCGTTGCTGATGGTGATAACGGTGTCATCGCCTTCTTTGTTCTTTAAGGTAATGGTTAAGTTATTATCATCATCTACCTTAGATCCAATTTCAAATTTCTTTGTATCGTCTGTATTTCCAAATAAATCTGTGACATTCAAAACAGACTCAGAAGTGTTTAATTTATCCAAAGCTGCCTGAGCTACCTTTAATTTATCAGCTGCCTCTTCTTTGGCTGCATCTGTACTATTAGCATTATTATCAACAGTAGTCTTATTTGTCTCTGCCGTTTTAAACTCAACTGCTGCCTTTACAAGATCAGTATCACTTAAAGTTTTCACAACATCTTTAGCTTTTGCCACATCTTCTTGATTTTGATCATTCTTGATTGCTGTTGCTGCAATTTCCTGTGCAACCTCTTCAACTTTGGTTGCTAAAGCAGTTGCCTGTACATCAACCGTTGAATTTGTAGCTGCCGAAAAATCAAAGGCCGCACCCTTATCAACCAAAGTATCTAGTTTATAATCAGTACCAGCCAACAAACCAGCATTGTTTTTTAGTGCAGTGGTAGCGGTGGTATCCTTTGAAAACAATGCTTCTAAATCATCTTTTGCCTTTGTAATGGCTGTGGATGATCCATTTGCCTTGTTACCAGTTGATGTCCCAGCATCCTGCAATGCAGATACATACGCTGTTAACGCATCCTTTATCTGGCTCTTAGTTACTCCTTCTTTCATTAAAGAAACATCGCCAGCTGCTGTTGTTGCCTTAGCATTAAGTAAATTTCCAGCTAATTTGTCAATTGCCTTTTCATTTAATTTTACTGCTCTAGAAGAATCTGTTGCTGCTGACTCTTTTGTATCTGCAACTGTTTGTGCAGCTGATAAAGCTGCCGCAATATTCTCTTCTGTAGACTTATCACCAGAATAACCATTATTTCCAATGGTTACTCTTCCCGTAGCACTTCCAAATTCCTGATCAGTACCACTTGTCACTAAACCATGAATTTTTGTGATTGTAGCATCATCCAGTTTTTTCGTGCCAGCTGTACTCTTTCCAACTTCAAAATCAGCTGTTACTTCAATACGAATCACATCTGTAAATGCTGCCTTAGCAGAACCATCTGTTGTAATCTCTGCACTTACATTACTGTTTGCAAAAGTAGCATCTACATTTGCCTTACCAGCTTTTTCAGATACTGCACCCTTAGCAGAACCATCGATCAATTTCTTTGTGTTGAACTCAGTTGTAGTTGCAATTCTATCTACTTCCTGTGTCAACTGATCAATCTCGTTCTGAATCTGTGTTCTATCGTCATCTGTATTTGTATCAGATGAAGCCTGAACTGCTAATTCACGCATTCTCTGTAAGATGCTGTGTGTCTCTGTCAGAGCACCCTCTGCTGTCTGGATCATGGAGATACCATCTTCTGCGTTTGTAGATGCCTGATCCAAACCTCTGATCTGTCCTCTCATCTTCTCAGAAATTGCAAGTCCTGCAGCGTTATCTCCTGCACGGTTAATCTTGTAACCTGATGATAACTTCTCTGTAGACTTTGCTAAGTTTCCACTTGTTACTCCTAAGTTTCTGTTTGCGTTCATCGCAGTCATGTTGTGTTGTACTACCATACCCATAATAATTCCTCCTTTAATTACCCCAGTTGCCTGGGCTTCCCCGCATCCGTGCAGGTGCTTTGTTGTAGTTAGTTCTTAGTTGCCATGCTCCCCGGCACGGGCAACCATCTTTGCCGATGACGGATCATTCCGTCCTACGACATGTATAATAACCAACGAGTCCCCGGGTAATTTCCCGCTGGTGTATTACCAAAACTTTTTTTGCAAAACAGGCAAGAACTGTTCTATTCCAATTCCGAACGGTTTTTCCTTCTCTTTTCTGTCTGTTTGCGTTCGTAACGATCTTTCGCAACAATCTTCTGTATCTGCTCTTTTGCCTCTTTTGAAAGATCTGCATCCTTGTGGTATGTGCGGATTTTTGTTCTTTCCTTCTCCGGAAGGCTTCGCTCCAACACCTGACTTCTCACAATGTTCAATTCTCTCGGTGCATCTACCAGAATGTGCATATTGTTGGCAGAACCACCTGAAAATACCACTCGAATGTCTTCACCAATGTTGATATACTCTCCCGGCTTTACGGTAAGCTTTAACATAGGCATGAACCTCCTTGTTTTTTCAATTCCTCCAAGTTACAATTATTGGGAGTTTCATTGACCCATGCTTCATTCAATGTAACAAGCGTATCTGAATGTAACATTCTCTTATGAAATGTTACATTCAAAATTCGTGAACACAGGTAACAGGAACAAGTAACGTGTGCCCATTTTGACACACGGAAAATCTACAAATGTATCACAGAAAGGACGAACAATGGGTGTAAGTAGACCAATTAAAGAAATGGAACAGATTAAAAATTTAGAACAGTATTTTCTCAAAAAAGGACAATATCGAAATTATTGTCTGGTTGTGCTGGGACTGAATACCGCACTTCGGATCAGTGACCTTCTGGATTTAAAATGGAGTGATGTAAGAAACGAAGACAAAAACAAATTTTATTCTCATATTCTAATTACCGAGCAGAAAACAAAAAAACACACGCAGATTTACCTAAATATCCCTGTAGTAAAAGCATTACGCAAGTATTGGGAAAATGAAAAAAAGACTAGAAATCATTCCTATATTTTTTTCAGCCCACGTAAACCAGATTCTCCTATATCAAGAATACAGGCATATCGCATCATAAAGGCTGCAGCAGAACAGCTGGCTTTACCCGAACAAATCAGCTGTCATTCCCTTCGGAAAACCTTTGGTTACCAGGCTTGGAAAACCGGTGCGGAACCTGCATTGTTAATGCACATTTACAATCATTCCTCTTACCAGATTACAAAACGCTATTTGGGTATCGATCAAGATGACAAAGATAAACTGTTTATGAAATTAGAACTTTAAAGAAGGGTGAAAAGAAAACGTTTTCCTTCTAAACCTCTTTTTGATTTACTGTATTTTACAGAGAATGGCAGATTTTTGAATTTTTTTAAAAATTTTCATATTTTCACTAAAGTATTTCCTGCCTTGTTCGATATATAAAGTACAGGGAGTTGAAAAAGATGTAACATTTCATAAGAATTTGTTACATCTTTATTTTATACTCTTTTTTTCATTTTATGCTTATCTAATATAAGAAAAAACTGCATTCCTTGATTTCTTTCATCAAAGAATACAGTTTTCTCCATAAACTCTCTGCCTTACAATTATATGATTGCTTTGTTTAAATCAGTTTACAATCTTTTAATATCTTCTCAATTGCCTCCCATGCTGATAACGAAGGATTCTCTTTATTATTCCCATTTTGTAAGATTTGTGCAAAACAGCAATATACGATACAATTTCTTTTTATTGATACAACTTAGCAGTAGCTGCAAAAATCAAGCGGTTTCGGCTCCAGGTTCCTGGAAACTGTGAACTTGGCAATGGGCAGGCTACTGATCCGATTTCAATAGTCGTAGTGGGTGTCTTCTTAGACACTGCGATCCAGTCTCCATATCCAGTGGAATGATGCCTGCTAAATGCGCCACCTACCGGTCTATATCCTGTCTGCCCCCGAACCACATTTAGAAGCTGCAGCTCTTTTGTCCGAAGAGATCCCCTCTGTCCAAAATTCCAGTAAATAATCTGCCCCATAGCATGGTAACTTAGGACTGCACTTGGTTTCTCTTTATTTGCCAACTGTACCAGAAGTTTACTTTCCTTCTCAGAAACCGGAGAATATCCCTTAAATCCGCTGGCACAAGGTGCGTGTATGGAAGTGGACAACAATTTCCAATACTGGTCAAAATTTCGATTGAGATCGATTCCTCTAGCATTAGCTTTCCATCTTGTATAATAACTACTGTTTCCTCTTCCATACTTTCGGCACATTCTCTGAATATTTGCCCGCAGCTTCTGGTTTCGTATGGCCGATGCCCCAAACTGACTAATGGATACCCCATCCGGATTGGACATGGGAACAATTTTAAAACAAACTTTTTCAAACAACTCACTGAAATATGTCCCTTTGTATGTGCCGGTATAATAATTTTTACAATAGAATTCCACCTGTTTCATCACCAACTGAGCCGTCATATATTCTCTGCCGTGAATGGATGCCTGCACGATCACCGTTTTTTTCGCGTTTGGGTTGCCTAAAGTCAATACATACAAATTCCGGTTATCCCATGACTTTCCTCCCACTTCATAGGACAGATACTCTCCATATTTTTTCGTTAACAAAACAATGTCCTTCTTCATTTCATTATAAGTGTACTTTTGATGCTTGGTACTTACAATCGTAAGTCCCTTTTCCGTATAGGAAGTACCGGACTTTCGTTTTCCTACCTGCACAAAAAACTCTCTGGACAAGTTACTACCATCTGTGGTGAAAACGGTGATGCTCGCGGTTCCTACTTTCAATCCCTGAATCATGCCGTTCTCATCCACCTTAACCACATTTTCATTACTGCTGCTCCAGATAAGTGTCTGATTAGCTGCATCCACCGGGGCAATCGTCACAACCACTCTTCTTTTTTGTTTTACAGCAATCTGAATCTTCATCTTATCTTCCATATAAGGAAAAGAAATCTTCTCTACCTTTTTCTCTACTGTATCAGGCTGTGGCCCTATATCCGTTGTAACCGATCCTGCCTCTGGCGGAGTACTTGCTGGGGTTTCCGACGGCTTCTCCATCGGAGTACTCTCCGGCACAATACTTGCCATACTGGTAGGCTTTATCAATTCCGTTGCATTGGGGCCTATTGTAGCCTCTACGGTTGCTCCTGTTGTTGTTTTTGGTCCTTCTGTTGCTTCTATAGTTGCTCCCGTTGTTGTTTTTAGTCCTTCTGTTGCTTCTATAGTTGCTCCTGTTGTTATTTTCGGTTCTTCTGTAAGTGTTACTGCAACTTCTCCCCCTTCTTTTCCCATGTTCCCCTTCTGTGCGTAAATTCTGTCGCCTTTATTTTCACACAACATCGACATGATGATCAGAAGCACTCCTATTTTTTTTATCTTATGCATATTCTTTTTATTTTATCATCTGCATTTATCCCCTAGTCGTCTTTCTCCTGAAAATGAGTTTTGCGAGAAAAAACAACTTCTGCAGATGCCCCCCTTCCTCTCGTTTCATACTACAAGTATACACCTTATACTTGTATCACGCAAGAAAGTGGTTACTGTACAGAGAGTGCGGCTGAGTATGTGCAACTTGCACGATTGCGCTTGCGGATAAAGTGCAGGTTGCACATACTCAGACATAGCCGATGAGGTTGTCATGAGTACACATTGAACACTTGGCGAAGTCTTTTTGAGCCTAGTGTGAAAGCGCACACCGGGAAATGCCCAGCCAAGATGTTTATTATTGGCTATATTGTATATTCTGGCATTTTACGAATGGCACCCTCTGTACTGTAACAAAAAGTATAAACTATCCAATTTTTTCTTGCTTTTTTCCAATATTTTGGTATAATACCTTTAGAGATTTCAAAGGAGAGATTACGCAAAGGCGTGTTCTCTCCTTTTTTGTCACTATTTACCAATTTTTAGCTATTCTGGCCACCTATACGAAACCAAAGAAACAGCTTCTATAGGGATATCCGAGAAAGCAAAAGTAACATCATTTTTTCCAAAAGAGAAACCATAGAAAGGAGTCTGGCAATTATGAAACCAAAGGGTGTAATTCGAAGAGTGGATCACTTAGGTCGAGTGGTAATTCCCATTGATTTTCGTAGAGCGAACTTTATTCAGGACGGCGACCCCATTGAAATGTACACAAACGGAGACAATGAAATCATCATCCGAAAATACGATCCTCACAAAGATATGTCTGACCATATCAAGTATCTGGTAGAGCAGTTAGAAATTTATAAGTACGATTTGGATAAAAACAAAAAAATACTAGATCTTTTTCATCAAGTTATTGATGTTTTGGAAGATTAATTATGAACTCCGGCTATTCTATATATATCCGGAGTTTTTTACTATGAAAGTGTCGTCAGTAGGTATGCTTCGTGCAGGCTGGTGACACAAAGCTAGTCCTTTCGTGCTTGCTAAGATGTATATCTACTTGACAATCTATCCATAGAGCAAGTAGCCCTGTTTTGGGCGGATTGCGAATTCGGTCAGCTGTGTTAACAGCTGACTTTCATGTATCATGATGCCTGCGAAGCAGGAATTTCTGTTTATAGGAAAGCACGTCAAAACCTATCTCTAGTTCTTACTTGAGATTTTTTTTCGGGTATGCTAATCTAGAAATGTTTGTTTTCGAAGCGTATTACTGACAGGAGGTTATGAAATTGAGTCAGAAAAACAAAGGAATTATATTTATTTTATTGGCAGGCTTCTTTTTTGCCACTATGGGTGTGGGTTCCCGCATGGCAGGGGATCTTCCGGTAATGCAGAAAGCTTTTTTCCGCAATTTTTTTGCTGCGGTTTTTGCATTTTGTATGCTGTTAAAGCAGCAACATGATTTTAGGTACCCTGTAGATACCCTTCCCTTTTTAGCAATCCGTTCCATTTGTGGTACATTGGGAATTATCTGCAACTTTTACGCATTGGATCATCTGGTATTGTCCGATGCAAATATTTTAAATAAGTTTTCACCATTCGCTGCTATTGTTTTTTCTTTTCTCTTTTTAAAAGAAAAAATAAACTTGCCACAGTTGCTCACTCTTCTCGGCGCATTTATAGGAGTTTGTCTGGTCATCCAGCCAAGTTTCTCCTTTCAGGAAGTGTATCCGGGACTGATCGGTTTTTTTGGAGGCATTATGGCAGGTGCTGCCTACACTGCAGTTCGCTATCTTGGAAAGATGGGATTAGAAAGTATAAAGATTGTTTTTTTCTTCTCTCTCTTCTCCTGCCTTGTCATCCTGCCTTTTGTTCTTTTGAACTATGCATGGATGTCTCCTTTTCAGTTTCTAATGTTAATCCTATGTGGAATTAGCGCAGCAGGCGGACAGGTATGCATCACTAAGGCATATACCTATGCACCTGCCAAAGAGATTTCTATCTATGACTATTTTCAGATTTTGGTTGCCGCAATCTACGGATTTGTTCTATGGGGACAAAAGCCAAATTTCATCAGCATCGTAGGTTATCTTATTATTTTCATTATGTCATTTGTCAATTGGAAAAGAGCCAATTCCCCTACCAATTGATCACCTATGTAACAGTTCAGCCGGTGGCAGAACTGTTACTCACATATTACAATATTGACTTGTGAAAATCCCAACTTTTCTATAGAGCAAAAAAGCGAGAACACACACTTGCAGAATGTGTATTCTCGCTTTTTCTTATCTTATTATAAGATTCAGAAAGTTCCATTTGTAAAATGCCCCAATATACAAATTACACTTTTCGTGTTTCGAAATGAAACTTAGAAAGGTTATCCTGATGCATTACCAGAAACAGGCATCCGTCTTTTGCTGTTACCTTTGCTTCTTCTCCCAGAAATTCATTGCTGACCCCCAATGGCATATGGTAAGTCAGCGGATATTCTTTAATCTGGTATTTTAGGTTCTCCTCTGTTACGGTGCATTGCTCACTTGCGGAAAACACAGACAAATAGCCGCTGCACTCTCTATGAAACACAACCGTTTCATCTCGGATAGAAAAGATCACTTCCTCCCTGTCAAATAAAAAACATCTTACTTTTGGTTCTGTCAATAACAATTGAAGGTTCGCCAGAGTATGGGAAATACGTCTTCCTCCGGTTCCACCATAAATAGAAAAAACAGAATAGCCACGTTTCTTTCCTTCGCGAACACCTGCTAACATATCGGTGTCATCCTTTATGGGCGACAAAGCAATCTGGTTCTTAAAATCAGGCTTTTTCTCAACAGAATCAAAATCCCCAATAACCAGATCTGGTGTATAGCCCATCTTTACTACAGTATCATATCCACCATCTACAGCAATGAGATAATCCCCCTCTTGCATAGGCAGTTTATCCCAATAGCAGTCCCCGGCTCCTACCACATAACACACTTTATTCACAGTCGTTTTCTCCCTTTCCTGCAAGATAATTTATAAACTGCTGTGCCGTTCTTCCTGAGATTCCTCCATGACTCAGTTCCCATTTATTTGCTTCCGCACACAATTCTTTCTCTGTCAGTGTAATCTCCGGATAACGCTTTGCCAACTGACAGACAATATGGAAGAATTCTTTCTGAGATGGTTTTGCATAATTGATGGATACTCCAAAACGGTTTACCAAAGACAGTTTTTCCTGCATGGTATCCGAACGATGAAGTTCATCCTGACTCATATCCGAACGATCACTCCATGTCTCGCGAATCAGATGTCTTCGATTGGAGGTTGCATAAATCAAAACATTATCCGGCTTCGTCTCCAATCCTCCCTCGATTACCGCTTTAAGATATTTGTATTCTATCTCGAATTCTTCAAAAGAAAGATCATCCATGTAAATAATAAACCGATAATTTCGATTTTTGATCTGAGCAATTACAGATGACAAATCTTTAAACTGGTGTTTGTAAATCTCAATCATTCGCAAGCCTTTGTCATAGTATGCATTCAAAATCGCCTTAATACTTGTAGATTTACCAGTTCCGCTATCTCCAAATAACAAGCAGTTATTCGCTTTTCGTCCCTGCACAAATGCTTCTGTATTTTCAATCAACTTCTGCTTTTGAAGTTCATACCCTACCAAATCCCCCAACAATACCTCATCTGTATTGTTGATTGGAAGTAATTCCACACCTCTGTCTTCGTGTTGCACGCGGAACGCTTTATTCAAACCAAACTTTCCTACACCATATTTTTCATAAAACTCTGTGACAATCTGGAAAATCTCATTTTCATCCTGGGCACCTGCAATCTTCTTACTCAACACGCGAACTTTGTCACTTACATTCTTATTGTATCTTCGTTCGGTCTTTTCGATTGCCTTATAATCCAGAATAACAGAAAAACAATTGATTCCTAACTCTTTTTCCATCTTCGAGAAGTCATAATCAAACAGTGCCTTAAAAATTCGAAAATCCCCTTTTGCAAACTGGTTCACCGTTCCGTCTGTGGCACCTACTTTTTCACAAGTGATACTAAATGGATTCTCATTTGTAGCTAACAGGTAAGCCAAATAATTGTGCCATAAATTCTCATCAAATCCGTACTGAGTCGCCACATCCAATAATTTATTGATTTCCACATAAATTTCAGTGATCAAACTTTCCTTTACATAATTCTGCGTAACAAACTGCTCACAAATATCTGCCATACGAAACAGGATACTATCCTTCTCCAAATTACGATATAATACTAATTTTGATGTTTCTCGAAACATATTTTTCACCTTTCCTTTGTGCATTTTTTGAGAATATACATACTTTATTAACTCACAAAAATCCTTCTCGTTATAATATCCGCTACTCATTTTTTTATACTAACTGTTGTCACTAATATAGCCCCCGGAACATTCTTGCTTTATAGGCCAAGTTTACTATAGAACAAAAACAGAACCAAATCATCTCTAAGGAATGCCGTTCCCTCGAAAATCACCCAGTTCTGTTTCTAAAGCAGGCGATCCGAGAAGCATTCTCATTCCGCCTAAAAACTTACATATATTCTGCTATAATTTCAACTGTACCCAAATACTGCTCTTGTAATTCTTCTGTCCACTTCTCAAGTTTTGCCACATCCTGCTCCCCACGAAGTTCATCCACAATTAGCTGAGTAATATCTGAAACCATAGTCAGGCCAAGGTTGCTTGCCACCCCTTTTAAGGTATGCACACTTTGTTCCGCGTTTTTGAAATCATGCACCTTAATCTGCGAAAGATACTTCTGATAATTTTCATCAGCCGGAAACTTCTTTACAAGTCGAACGCAAATTGCTTCGTTCCCTGCAAAACGTTTTAATAATTCCGGTATACGGTTTCCTTTCTCTTCTAATCGAATTAACATCTCTTCTGTCATAGTATTTTCCTCCTTCTCTTGTCATATGGAATTGGCACTCTACACATCTCATATGACGTTCAAAAAAACACTCAGCCCTTCACTGTGTGATTCTCACTCCCACTTATATATATGTAAACCCAAATTCAGCAGTTCTTTGCTTTTTAGAACAAGTCTTTTTTCTTCAGCAGAATTACCGCTCCAATACACACACATAAAATTATAGTGCAGATTGCAGGAAAACCATATGAGGTTCCCACAAATGGTAAACTATCTTCCACGTTCATTCCCCACAGTCCAGACACAATATTCGGTATGGACATAATGATGGTGATAGAAGTCAACACCTTCATCACATTATTCAAAGAATTGTCAATAACGGATGAGAATAATTCCCTGGTACCATTTAGAATCTCCCGGTATATATTGGCCATCTCAATAGCCTGCTTATTCTCTATGATAACATCTCCGAGCAATTCTTTATCTTCTGGATACTGCTTAATTCTCGTATATCTTGTCAACTTATCCAACACCACACCGTTCACTCGAAGTGAGGTTGCAAAGTATACCAAATCGGATTCTAACTCATGTAATTCAATCAAATCCGTCTTCGTCGTTCCTTGATTCAGACGAAGTTCAATCTCCTCCCTCATTTTATCAATTTTTCGAAGATAATGCAAATATGCGGAGGTATTACTATACAAGATCTGATAGACAAATCTTGTTTTTTTGAATGTCTGAAAATCTCTAATCTTTCCATTGATAAACGGTCTCAACACCAACGTATCCTCCAAACATACAGTCAGAATCATCTTATCCATCAAAATGATGGCCAACGGAATCGTTGTATATGCATTATTTCCGTTACGAATTTCTTTGGATGGAACATCCACCAAAATCAAGGTATACTCATCGGTAATCTCAATACGCGATGCTTCTTCTTCATCCAGAGAGGCCCTAAGGTCATCTGCGTCAATATTACAGACCTTTGCAACCTCCAAAATTTCTTCTAACGACGGGTCTGTCAAACAAATCCATGAATCTTCCTCAATTTTTTCTATGGTCTGTAATCGATCTTCAATGCTCTTAAACACGCGTAACATTACCGTCGCCTCCTTTTTATTTTACAGTTGCTGCTCCAATATCTAACTGATACCTTGCAGACCCTAGCTTTGCATTTTTATTAATCTTTATATACCAGGTTCCTGCCGGCCACTTTGTTTCAGAAATAGCCGTTCTCTTTACATTTTCTCCTGATAAGAAGAAAACCGGATCCTTTGGAAATACAATTCTTTTTCCATTTTTGTCTCTTTTGGGTGGAATAATCTCCACTCTAAGCTTGGACTTAGCGGTGGTGGAAGCCTCCAAAAGCAATTTTACCTTACTTGGCTTTTTCAAAGTAAATTTGTACCAATCACAACAGTTTTTCTTATCTGTTAAAGCAACAGTACCATCAATTCCACCCTCTCCAAAACCAATTTTCTTTGCTTTCTTCTTCGTCTTTCCACTACTCTCCCCCGAAGCCAAAAAAGAGTAATGCATCTTCACGACACCGCTTCCATCTTTTGCGTGCAAATAATAACAGCCCGGTTTCACTGCAAATACACCACAATAGCTCTGTCCGGAATGATGTGGTATAACAAGACTAATCCGCTTTTTCTTCTCATTGCATAAATCAATTTTAGGCATTACGCAATTTTCATCCAAGCCGGTACATTGGAAAAAATATGTTCCTGGCTGTTCTACCTGCAACTTATAATATAATTCTTTATTTGTAATATCTTCATAGGCAGTAACTTCTGTAGTAGCATTTTCACTATTAATACCAGTCCCTTCCGGTTCTTTCGCACACGCTTCCACTAAATCCATGTGGAAACCATAGTTTTTCGTCTCACTATATACCTGCTCCGAAACAAGGATGCTTACATAATACACTCCGCCTGCTACGACTTGAATATCCTGACTATATATATTTCCGTTTTGTTCCAATGTATGTATCTTCTGTTCTCCTAACAGTGTCGTACATTTTTCATCTGTATATATTCCTACAGAAACAGCATTTTCAACACCTGCCCCCGTTGCTACAACAGATGTATGATACACATCACACTTTAGCAAACCACTTTGGTGAACCACAACCGGAATACATACCATCCGTTCCGATTCTGCAATAGTAATCTCACAGCCTTTGTTCTCATTCTTTTCAAAGGTTTCTCCAGATTGCAATATGTATGGTTTCAGTTGGGTTGCGACAATCTGTTGTTCCCCAACTGAACTGTTTTCTGCATTTACATTATTTGGTTTTACAAATAGCAACGAAGCCAATATAATCCATGCAACAAGCCTTCTCCTCTTGTTCGCTATCATATTACACTCCTCTTTCCTCGCTCAATCCCACTATCATCTCTATCCTTCTCAAATCCAAAACACAAAAAGGACCATCTATCATTGTAACACACTTTTCTTTTATTCTCCACCAATTTTCTAATAAACTTACTTTTTTGTCCGATTCTACCCTAGAATCAAACCTTTTCTTTTGGCTGAAATACAAAAGAGGCCAGATAGCCAAAAACCAAAGCCGCCGCAATGCCCACTGCTGATGCGGTAAAACCTCCGTTAAAGATGCCTAAAAAACCATCCTTGTCAATGGCCTTCTTTACCCCCTGATACAAAGTATTGCCAAATCCAATCAAAGGAACATTTGCTCCAGCCCCTGCCCACTCAGAAAAAGGTTTATAAATTCCTACTGCGCTAAGAATCGCCCCTAAGCATACCACCAAAACCATAATTCTTCCCGGCATTAGTTTTGTCTGATCCATTAAAATCTGCGTTAATGCACAGATTATCCCCCCTACTACAAATGCAATCAAGTATTCCATTCTTCCTCATTCCTCTCAAATATCAAACTTTTCTATTGCTTCTATGCGTCTTCCCTCTCTAATAACACTCCATGTGCAATTCCCGGAACTGTTTTTCCCTCGTTATAACTAACTTTCGACAACAATGCACCTGTTGGAACAAACAGAACACGCTTCCACTTCTTTTTCAAAAATTGCTGTACAATATATCCGGTCAACACTGTGGCCGAACAACCACATCCACTTCCTCCCGCGTGCACATCCTGTTTTCGGTTTGCATAAATCTCTATTCCACAGTCCATATGCAGTTTTTCTAAATCCATATTCTTTTCTCTAAGCATATCCAACAATATTCTCTGCCCCACATAACCAAGGTCTCCCGTTATCACTTTGTCGTAATCCTTTGGTTCAGCCTGAAAATCTTCAAAATGGGAAGCAATAACCTGACATGCTGCAGGAGCCATACAAGCTCCCATATTCATAGAATCCTTCAGTCCATAATCCACAATTTTACCAGTAGTAATTCCTCGAACACGAATATATGGTCCCTTGCCCCTTTTTTGCTTTCCAAGAATTACTGCTCCACTTCCGGTAACCGTCCATGTGGCACACAACGGTTTCTGATTTCCGTAGGGAAGTGGAAAACGAAATTGTCGTTCTGCAACCTCTGTGTGACTGGAGGTCAGTGCCATCACAATGTCACTACAATTACTTTCCACTAAAATAGATGCCAGGCCAAGACTTTCCCCCATTGTAGAACAGGCTCCATATACGCCGAACATAGGAATTTCCATCTGCATAATTCCAAAAGTACTTGCGGTTAACTGGGCCTGAAGATCCCCTGCCACCAAATATCCAACTTCTTTTGGCGTCACTCCGGCTCTTTGCAATGCAATTTCTGCTGCCTTCTTTTGCAAATTTCCTTCTGCTTCTTCCCAGTTTTCTCCTCCATACATGGCGTCTTCCACAATTTGATCAAAATATTCTCCTAACGGCCCCTCTCCCTCTTTCTTTCCAACAATATTTCCCCATCCAATAAAATAAGGTGCATTTTCAAAATACAAACTTTGATTTCCTATTTTTTTCTTAGCCACCCGAATTCCTCCTATACTTCTAACTACTCTTAGTATGGTTGCTTTTTCCAAAAATAATACAATCAAATCTGTATTTTCAATGACACCTTTCGCTTTTTTCCATATTGTCCATATGGCATCCATTGATTCCCTATCCCTAATCTACATATCCATATAATCCACGAACGGACACTTCTCCGCTGGATACCATCTCATGTTCCCCATTCTCGTAGGATACTTTTAACCGAAAATCTTCTGTAATTTCTTCTGCTCTTCCTGTTCTCTCTTCTCCTCTTCGAAGCACTCTTACTTCCCTGCCCAAATTCACACAATTTTTCCTATAATACGATAAATATTCATCCTTCTCGTTCGGAAAATGTGCATACATGATATCCAGTTCTTCAATGATATATGCAGCAAGCTTGGCTCGATTTCCACGAACCCCACTCTCTACATCAACAGAGGATGCGATTTTCCTGATTTCTTCTGGGAAATCTTCTTCTTTGTTGTGTACATTAATTCCGATTCCTACCACTACATGTTGAATAAAACCACTTTCGCTTTCCATAGCCATCTCTGTTAAAATTCCACATATTTTTTTTCCATTCATAACCACATCATTTACCCACTTTATTCCTGCCTGCTTCCCACACGCTCTGGTAATTGCACGGGAAACACAAACTGCAACCCATGCTGTTATCTCGGAAATCTGTGAAATCTCACATTTCGGTCTTAGAAGCATAGACATATAGATGCCCTTGTCTCGATCTGACTGAAAGTTCCTTCCTAATCTTCCTCTTCCTGCAGTCTGTGAATTGGCAATGACTACTGTCCCCTCTTTTGCCCCCTGTTGTGCCAGCTCTTTCGCCTTTGTATTCGTGGAATCAATCACATCATAACACAAAATATCCTTTTCTCTTCCCTCATTCAAATAAGAGGCAATTTCGCCCACACTCAGTTGATCCACAGAATTTTCTAAACGGTATCCCCGATTTGTAACCGATGCAATCTCATATCCCTCCAAGCGAAGCTTCTTTACTGCAGTATGTACTGCTGCCCTGCTCACTCCAATTTCCTGACTCATCTCTTCCCCTGACATATAATTTTCTCTATTTTTTAACAGTAACAAGACCTTATCCTTTGTTGTATTTCCTCTCTTCACTTTGTACCATTCCTTTCCTTCCTGGCATTCACAGACTACTCCCTTTTCATCCTATCCATTCAATCCTTATTTACTGCTCACACAATCACAAGGCACAATATTTACGGATACAATTTTTTGGTTACGGATATATCCACACTTTTTCATTCCTGCCACAATTACTTCTTTCCACTCTTTCGGTGACAATCTGCAAACACTATCATCATCCAACTCCACTTGACAAATTTCCTCTTTCTCACATTCCACTCCACGGGAAATTCGGTACATATTTTTGCGATTGATAGCTCCCACTTCTTCCAAAAGACTTACCATACGATAAACGGTAGACTGTCCTATTCCTTTATCTCTCTTTGATGCCTCGTAAAAAATCTCTTTACAGCAAGAGCACTCTTGTGACAGGATAATATCCAGCAAAACAAGTCTCTGTTTTGTAATACGACATCCCTGTTCTTTCAGTCGCTCCAACACACGATCCTTTTGCATTTGTGTCCGTTCGATCAGTAAATTCTCATTTCTTCTCTCCATGCATTTTTCCTCCTAATGCTTATGAAAAAGAGTTTCGCTTGCGAAACTCTAGCGCGTTCGCGGCATTGCGTAGCAATTAAGTTCTTCTCCGCGAACTGCGCATCCTCGCGGAGCGTTTTTTTCTATATAGGAAACGAAGTTTCCTATATAGAAAAAAAGAAGACCTTTAATCAAGTGTCAGCTAAAGATCTTCTGCTTTTCTTATTCTGATATCTTCTCCCAAACATCCTCTGTAATCAAAAGGGACGTATCCAGCATCTGATGATACGCTTTCGTAGTCTTAGGCTTAATCTCTCCATGGATACTTGCAACAACCTTAAGCAATTCACTGTCTGTATCACACTCTTTTACCTGTTGAATAAACTTCTCACAATGTTCCGGGGTAATCTCTAATACAGACTCTAGCTGTTCCACAAAATTGTCTCCATGAAATCTTCGAATACTATAATAACCAAATGTATGTGCTAAATATCTCTCTCCACAAACGGAGCAGGTATGTAATTCGTACTTCTTCCCATCCATTCTTCTTATGTTTGAAGAAACTGAGCTGTATGTCTCAATCTTTGTACATTTCGGACACATAGATACCACTTTGTTCTGGTGCATATATTTTCCATCTCCTTTTTCTTTTCATCCCTCAATTATTATCGCACATTTTTCCACAGTATTCCACCCCTTTGTCATATTTTCTTTGAACAATCGTTACTATTATGTTCCAGTTCACAGAAATGTGAACTGGAACAGATTTGAGCAATGCTACTATTCACAATTTCCCTGTATCCAGTAACGTTTACCCAAACAAAGTGTAAATCCAATAAATCAAACCCAACACCCAGCTGCTAAATATTCCATACAAAATAACCGGTCCGGCGATGGAAAAAATAAAGCATCCAATTCCAAAGACCTGTCCCTGCACCTTATAAT
Organism: Lachnospiraceae bacterium; assembly: GCA_045124315.1. GTDB lineage: Bacteria > Bacillota > Clostridia > Lachnospirales > Lachnospiraceae > CAG-411. The sequence goes on along the minus strand of JBGVLO010000167.1, from coordinate 6,801 downwards.
CAATAGCAGAGGCTGCTACAGAATTTGCAAACCCTGTAATGGGCACTACCGTTCCTGCTCCTGCAAATTTTGCCAGCTTCGGATACCACCCCATGCCAGTTGCCAACACACTCAATAGCACAAGAATAATTGTTGTATATGCAGAAGCATCTTCCTTATTGGCTCCCATGGCTCCTATTCCATTTTGTATGATCTGTCCCAACAAACAAATGGCTCCTCCTACCAAAAACGCCCTCCAAACATTTCTACAACAGTTGTGTCTCGGAGTTAACTGCTTTACATATGCATCATATAGTTTTTCTCTTTTCTTCTGGTCTTTTTCTGTCATGACCTGATGAATCTTAATCTGCTCCTTCATATTGCACCTCTACTTAAACAAAATCGGATAACACATCTGCATAAATGCCCCTACGGCTTTTCCCAGGGCTATGCTCTGTATTACATATACCATTCCTTTTTTTAATTGAATACGGTTTGCAAAAATGGGCACTACATTCAAAATTTCCGCCAACGCCATGGCCAAACACCCTACAAACATTCCGGAAAAACCACCAAACAAAAACCCTCCTATGTTTCCCAAAGGCAGGGAAAGGGAATATACGGATATGATATTTCCTGCTGTTCCCCCAATGAGGATAGCATTTTCATAGATCTCAGATGCAAATGCAGTATGGGTTCTTCCTGCCAGCCTCGGAACAATTCCTATCATAATAATAAACGCAAAGATTCCTGCTGATACTGCCAGCCCACTGGCTAACCCAATCACAAACAGTACGATATTCTTAATTAGCATCTATGGTTTTCCCCTCTCTGGAAGCGTTTTTGATTAAAGCTTTATTCACATCTTCCTCGTATATACGCATTTCCACCTGAACCGGTGTAGGATCTTCTCTGAGACCTCTTTTTGTATAATGATTAAAGAAAACACAGATTCCTATTGGCAGCCCAATACTATAGGCAAGTTCCACTATTCCATTTTGTTTTGCACCTTCTCCAACGATCCAGTTGTAACTTTTACTCAAAATTTTCCCAACACTCACATCTTCATTAAATGTCATAATGGAAAAAGCAGCACCGATTCCTATAATCAAACAAACAACTACCACCTTGAAACTGCTCAGAAAGCGATTTGTTTTTTGAGGATGCTTATAGGAAATAATAAAATCCTTCTCCCCCATATTTATAATTTCTGTGCCCGGAAACCGTTTTTCTACCAGTTCCACTACACGCATGATGGAGCAAACATATTTTTTATCTATTTTTTCTTTAATCTGAAAAAACAAAACTTTGTTTAACTCGTGCACCATACGGGCATCTTCACTGTATAAAGTTGCAATATCCTGTAAAAAGACTTTTGTGTTGCTTACAAGGGTATTTTGTTCAATTTTTACATATAGAGTTGCCACGCTGTCACGCTCCCTTCCTGGGATTGCGTTACAGGCTCTGTCTGTTCCCATACTAATTCTTTTTCAAATACATTCTCTGTTTGTTGATCATGTTGTTCAAAGAAGAGAACGATTCCAATTACAATTCCAACCGTGAGTAAAAATGCAATGCTAATTTTTTGTTTCATCTTGTACACCACCCATTGATTATTTTTTCTCGCCTACGCAAAGGCAACACTTGTTTTTAATTTTTTCATCTCTTCTATTTTGCGTTTCGAAACAATTTTTTATACATTTAAAATCAGAAAATATTTTCATCTTACTGATTTGCCCATTTTTCCATTTGCCTCAACACTTTTTTCTCCATGCGACACACCTGAACCTGTGTCATACCCATTTTTTTTGCAATCTGTGACTGGGTTTCCTCCTTATAATATCTCAACAGAATTAATCGTCTCTCCTTTCCCTTCAACCTCTGTAATAGTTCTTTCACCAGAAGATGATTAATACACCCCTCTTTTTCCTCATCCCCACTTATATTTTTCTCCAGCTTTCCTACCCCTCCCATCTTGCCTGTCACATGTTGGTACATTGCCCCCGTACTTCCATCTTCCATTTGGATTTCTTCATCAATAGAACCAATTTGTAAATTTGCCTCCATTGCCACTACCACTTCCTCTTTGGTCAAATTTGTTATTTCTGCAAGTTCTTCTAACCTTGGACTTCTCCCCAGTTTTTCTATAAATTTTTCTTTTGCCTTTTGTATCTCCCATCCTCTTTGTTTCAGTTCTCTGCTTACATGCAAAAGATTATTATCCCGAAAATGCTTCTTTATTTCTCCCACAATATACGGAACTGCAAATGTGGAAAACGCAATGTTTCTCTCTGGTTGAAATCGGTCAGCGGCCTTGATCAGACCCACACATCCTATCTGAAACAATTCCTGTGAATCTTTTTCTCTATGCTGAAATCGTTTCACCAGACTCCAGACTAATCCAGTGTTTTCCATAATAAATTTTTCTCTCTCACTGTCGGATCTTTGTGTGATACTTTCCCAGTTTTTTTCTTTTTCTTCCAAAATCCACTCCTAATAAATAGAATCTATTTTTTTACACATTTTTATTGTCGTTCCCAAGTTTACTTTCGAAAACACCTGAACTTCATCCATTAAGGTTTCCATAAAGGTGAAGCCCATTCCCGCTCTCTCCTGATCCGGCTTTGTTGTATACATTGGTTCTCTAGCCTTTTCTATATTCTGAATTCCCACTCCTTTATCCATTATAGTAACCCAGAATTCCTTTCCCTGAATCTCGCATTCCATAAAAATGGGATATCCTTCTCTTGAAGCGTATCCATGCACTACTGCATTGGTCACAGCTTCTGAAACTGCCATTTTTATATCATCCACTTCTTCCAAAGTAGGATTTAATCTTGTAACAAAGGCAGCAGCCACTACCCTTGCAAATGATTCATTTTCTGAGCGACTCTCAAATTCCATGCTCATTTTCTGTCCCTTCATCATAATAAGTTTCCTCCATTTTCACTAATTTTTTCAATCCATCGATATACTCCTGACAATCGAAACATCCGATCTATTCTTTCTGTCATGTTACCTATGTACACGCAACCGCCCCTTGCTGCCACCATTTTATAGGCTCCCATGACAAGTCCAATCCCCGCGCTATCCATAAATTGTACTTTTTGAAAATCCATCCAAATATTCTTTGCCATACATATTGCCATTTTGTCCTGCAGCTCTTCTTGTATTTTTGTAACTTCATGATGATCCAATTCTCCATCTAAAATTATAATTAAATTTCGATCCCTAATTTCATATACCGTTTTTCCCATTTTTCTACTCCTTCTTTTTCATAATTTTTGCACGCACTTTTCTATTGAATCCAAAAAGACAATTATGCTTCTTCACATAATTGTCTCTTTTGTATTTTTTGCGAGTCATAAGAACACCTTAACCCATAAGGCATCTCTTTTCCTTTCGCTATTCACTTGCAGTAATGGCATCCAGTCTTCTAGTTGCCTCAGATACACGATAATTTCCAGTATACTTTGTTATGATCTCTTTGTAATATTTTTTTGCTTTCTCTATCTTTCCTGTCATCTCGTAACATCTGGCCAGATAATACATGGCATCTACGTTCGTATCATCATATTTTAGTGCCAACAAAAATGTTTCAATTGCCTGCTCATAACCATGATTATAGTATTGCTTATATCCTTCTGTATATGTGGTCTTTGACAAAGCCGGAAATGTTTCTTCTGCAATCACATCATATAAATCTTTCGCTGCTGCACTTTCAAACTTATTGATCTCAACTTCAATTAAAGTCTGTGCGGCCGTACTTTTATCATTATTGATATACGCTGTCACTGCCTTAAAAAATTTATTATAGGCAGCTTCGTTTACTGCCTCATCTTTCACCTTCTGTAACTCTTTTTCCAGATTTTCTATCTGAAGATTCAAATCATCCTTATCGTCCTCCAATGTCTGAATCTCAGAGAACAAATCTGCCTGTTGTTCTGCCATCACTACAGCCTCACGATTGTATTTTTCTGCCATGGCACGATCTCTGGTAGGCAGGATTAAGAAGAAACCTACCAACATACCAACAACAACACCAATTAACAAATAAATAAAATACCATCGATTAATTTTTCCATCCCGAATCTCAAGTTCCGACGAAAAAAACTTTGGATCATCTGCTTTTTCCAATTTCTTTGGTTTATTCTGAATTTTACGATCCATTTCCTTATTATTCTTTCTTGAACTCGGATTCACTCCTAACGAAGCCAGATAGTGCAATGTTCTTGTGTTGTTTATATCAATCTTTTGCGTCTTTCGTAAAATCTTTACAGCCTTATCCTGATCTCCCTGTCTAATATACAATAATGCCAACATCTGCTGAGCTGCCAAATACTTCGGCTGCACTGCCACAACTTTCTTTAGCTGCAAAAGAGCCACATCATAATTGCCTGCCTTCGCTTGGGATAACGCATAGTTATATTTCTTTATGGTCTGATTGGTATTATGCAGCTTAGATGGATTATTCTGGATTATATTCATATATTCGTCCGCCAGATTATCTTCTTCCTGATAATTCTTACTGATTACCCATTCTCCAAGAGCTAATACTGTCTCACCCATTTCATTGTAAATCAATCCCAGCAAGTTTCTTGCTTGAATGTTTCTTTTGTTCAATTGTAAGCTATTCTTTAAATCAATAACAGCCCCGGAAAGATCCCTCACTTTTGCTTTGCTTAATCCCTCATTGTAGTATCGATTGGACAAGGCACAAACCCGTCTATATTGAGCCAAATCTTCTCCGCATTTCTCACACTGTCTGTTTTGAAAGGAAACTACTCCTCCACATTTTGGACAATTCATGTTCTTACCTCATTTTAAAATCTTATGTGTCTTTTATTTAATCACAAACTACCAGACACTTTTACTCTACTACCTGTTCCCTGTAACGCGCAAATAAACCGATAATATTCAAAAGGCTATCCTCACCAAATATTACCGGTTATTTTCTTTCGTTCAAAAGCTGATTCACTAAATCTGTTACATCAAGGGTATTTTCCATTTCAATGGCATCTTCCACTTGCTCCACTTCCAAACTAGGTTTAAACTTCTTCAATTCTTCTTCAAAATTAAGCATATTACACCAGCTTTCCAATATAATTTCGTATCACATCTATGATAATCTCTTTTCTGTATAAAAGTCAATGCTATTCTAGCTTTTTTAAAAAAAATATGGTAACAGTCCGTAACCAAGTCAGCAACCACCACTTCAAGTGGTTGTTGCTGACTTGATTACTATTTGTTATATATTAGGTCTAAATTCCAGCTCCAATCCATTCTTTTGATAAAACACATTATAATTTTCGGTTTTCATTCTCTCCGTCACTCCGTTTATGGTGAGAACAACACCAGGATAAATAGATTTTAAGACAGTCACCCTTGGATTTGTAGTCTTTGCCATAATCTCTGTGACTTCCTCTGTCTCTCTCTGCAAGTCTTTTAAAACAGCTTCTTTAGATATTCTCGCTCGCATAATCAGCATCTTTTTTTCCTTTAATTCATCGTTATCCGGATATTTCTGCAGCATCTCCATCACTTTCTCACTGGCAGTCTTTAGCTTCTCCAAATCGCCATTGGTTTCTTTTAGCTTTTTATCGATTTCTGCCATCCTTGCATACAAATCCATAGATGTACCCACCACCAGCACGGTCTTCACTTCACTCATATTTCCAATCAATGTAGCCTCGATGCCTCGATAGGCTTCTGCTCTTCCACCTACGATAATACCAAACTTTCCCGCTACATTGATTGCTTCCTCACTCTTTAAATCGCAATGCATAATAGAGTTGGCAGATATATTGCCTTTTGCTTCTATAGTCACCTGCTCAAAAAACTTTCCAGATACATCCTTACCAGCGTGTATCCTTCCCTTTCCATTTCCCTGCATTCCATTTTTCAACACCACATTCTTACCGGCAACCAATACTGCTGCTTCTACACATCCATTTACTTCTATGTTTCCGGTTGCACGTACTTCCGCTCCGCTTAGAACATTCCCCTTAATCACCACATCTCCCGAAAAAGAAACTCCACCTGTAGATATGGATACATCTTCTTTTATGACCAGCACATTGCTAATTTCCAGTACATTACCCTTTAAGGTAGCCTTTCCTGTAAAGGCTGCTGTGTACATTGTCTTATCCTCTGAGAGATGAAACCCTTTTCCTTTCAGCGCCTGCAATTCTTTTCCTTTTTTTCCTAATATTTCCTGTCCATAAACATTTCGACCATTTACTGCACTGGTCGCCTTATGATATCGTACCAGTTCTTGTTTTTCCTGAACAACCGGTATCTCTCCCATACTCTTATAATCTACAGAACCATCTTTTAAAATCTTGGGCTTCAAAACAACATCGGTTTCAAAAAGAGGTTCAAAATATCCATCCTCTCCATCTTTTGCCTGAATGCCACTGGCAACCACAATATCTTTACTAAATCTCTTCTCATCAATAATAGACTTTATAGCAGCCTCATCTAAACCAAACTTGATATTCTCCGCCTCTAACGCATCCTTCAGATCATGATAAGTAAGTTCTTCTTCCGGTTCCGGATATACATTCATAATTGCAGTCATGCCCTCATCTACCACACGTATTCGAATGGATTTGTGTGCATTCTCTTCTCCCATAACAGTCCCCCCATTACTCCTTTTTCTAAATTGCCTCTCCTATTTCCTTATTGTACCAAGTCGCTAGCGCGACGGCTAGCCCCAGTTACAATTAATTTCCCACTATTTAAAAATAAAAATAGCAGTTTTTGTATATTTGTAGTATTGTTAAGTTACCACACCAAACGCCACACAAATACCGCCAACTG